>JAIWFS010000024.1:0-9380 GCA_048631505.1 archaeon
ATCCCTGACCAGTCCCTGAGGTAAACTCACGCGCCAGAAAAACGACCCGGAAGCTTCTTGTTCTTCACGAACCTCGGCCCCGTGAGCCTTAAATAAATTCGCAGCCCTTTCATTGTAACACCATATTCCCGGATCATTCAGAATACTCATAGAGGCGTTGTCGAGCCATTTGACATGGTCCCTGTTCAGCCGTTCATAAGGCTTGACCAGCACTCCCTGCCTGTATGGTCCGAACACAGGGCTTTCCGTCCGTCCGTTATTTACCGGTTGTCCATTATCCATATCGTCCTCAACTACCTCGAAAGGCTCGGGTATACCTCCGGCAATGTCTATCTTTGCCCACCAGGACCTCGGCGGCCTTCACGGCGTTCATCAAGGTCTGATTCAACGGGTCCATAATCGCTGCATCCAGGCCGGCATAAACGGCCATGTGCAAAAACGCTGCATTGAGACCGGGCCGACCGGGCAGACCGTACGAGACATTGGAAAGACCCATTACGGTCCTGGCTGCAGGAAATCGCTTTCTTATTTCGGCAATGGTATAAAGCGTCACCAATCCCTGGTTGACATCAGTGCTGACAGGCAAGACCAGGGGATCGAAATATACATTTTCAATCGGCACCCCGTACTTCTCGCAAGCCGATGCGATATTTTCGCAGGCACGAAGCCGATCTTCAACTGTCTTGGGGATACCTGTTTCATCCATGGTCAGTCCGACTATGGGGGTCTGGTACCGGTCGGCCAAGGGCATTACCTGTGCGAGATTTTTCTCTTCCGCCTTGGTCGAATTGATCAGACTCGGCCTTCCGTTTCGCATCCGGAGTCCTGCCTCCAGCACTCCAGGGTCCGCGCTGTCAATACAAAGAGGGGTCTCTATTTCCTCCTGGATTGTCTTAACCGCCCATTGCATGGAAACGATTTCGTCCTCACGGGACCCAACGCCGGTTCCCACGTTCACGTCTATAAAACCCGCGCCGGCGGCAGCCTGGGTTTTTGCCAGTTCCAGAAGTCCGGTGCTATCCTGTTTCTGTACTATGGATTTTATGCCGGTAAGGGTGGCATTGATTTTTTCTCCAATGATAATCACAAAAAATTCCTCATTCCATAATAAAGGATCGCAATCCCGGAATCTCCGTCTTTATCCGTTTTCTGATGTCTGACGGAACAGCCGATTGTCTCGGACCATTCAAAATTTCATTAACTGTTTTGGTGGCCCGGTCGGTAGTGTTTATCGCGCCTGCAGCCTGCCATTTCGATCGTTCTTCACGATCGCTCAGACAGGGGACGTATTGCTCGGAGCGCATATGCTTGCGTGTATGGCCCGCAGAGACGAAGTGTCCTCCCGGACCTGTCTTCTTTATCAAATCAAAGGCCAGGGTTTCATCATTAACTTCGATGCCCTCTACGGCCCGCATGACCATGCCGATGATCTCGTTATCAATGACCAGCTTGTCATACGACGCCGTCATGCAAAATTCGAGAAATCCCGCCGCATCATGTATCCAGTTACCTCCAGCCAATGCAACCATCAGACTGGTGATTGCGGATTCATATCCTGTCTGCGCATCATTCATCTTGGCATCAGACATACCTGCCGTAGCATAGATGGGAAGCTGATAGAACCGGGCCATCTGGGAGGCGGCTGCATTCATAAGTCCCATCTCCACGGCCCCTGAAAGGTACTTCATGTCGCGAAGATCCGTGATGGAAGAAATGCAACCATACAGGGTAGGAGTCCCCGGACTGGTAAGCTGGGCCAGCATGACTCCGGCCAGGGTATCCACGTTTTGTACCACAAGGTTACCCGCAAGAGTAATGGGCGCTGTCGCGCCACACAGGGGCTCTGTCGGCACTACTACCGGTATGCGATTTCTGGCCGCTTCCATTGTGAGTTGCCCGTAGCTTTTATCCAGCTTGAAGGGACTGATGGGGCAGGTTACCATGGAGATAAAAGGCCGTTTCCGAAGCCTTTCAGGAGAGCCTGCGATGATTTCCGCCATCTTGACGACGTTCTTTACGCCATCAACCGTATATACTCCGCCCATCACGTGTTTCCGGGTGCGGTTCAACGCCGCACCAAAGCGATTTACATCCACATCCTCCACTTCGAGATCACTGGGGTACACGTTGAGCATATAAAAATGGATGTTATCCAGGGAGTCCACAAGGCAGGCCATATCGACAATGTCTTGAAGTATTGCCCTCCGGCAATCCTGAGACCCCGGATCCTGTACGTTCAAGGCCGTGCCCCCAGTGCCCATATAGACCTTGTCGCCTCCAACCTCACAATCCAACTCACCGTTTTCCTCCCGACCACAGAGCTGAACAACAGAAGGCGCTTTATGGATCAATTCTTCCACAAGATCCCCATCCATTTTGACTATACCGTCGGCATCATCCACCTCCGCCCCTGCGTTGCGGAAGAGTTCCCTTGCTTCAGCAAAGTTCACCTGCACTCCCACTTCGGCAAACACCCTCAGGCTGGTTTCGTGGATTTTTTCTATGTCCTGGTCGCTCAGAGGCCTGTACCGGCCTCCCTGCAACCCTTTTCTTACTTTAATCATGTATTCACCCTGACTCGGCTCTAAGTAACCTAATATGTCCCTGTCACTTTTTATGCCCTTCTTGCTATGCAATCCATCTTTTTGCAATGCCGGCAGGGATTATAAGGGACGGAAGAGTGGGAATTTAAAGAATGATATAGACCAAAGACTCCTGAAATCGATTTGCGCGGCTGCATAAGGCAGGAATCGAGCAGTTCAACCCCGGTAACCTCTGAATCGAACAGACCGAAGAGCTTTTTCTGATCAGTGACGGGCCAATCGCAATAACCAGGACTGAAACGCAGGGTAACCGACCTGTTTTCCGGAAGAAATAAGGGCTCCTCGCATTGGTGAAATTGCTCAACCATATTCTCCACGGCAACCGAGCCCATAGTGTCCAGGACATAGGCTTCTGATAAACGCCTTTGGGCCATGAGCCCGTCAATTTCATCTTCTATAGTACTTCCGACAGTAGCCACAAAGCATACGATCTCATCCGACTCTTTAAGGGCACGTGTAAGCTTTCGGCTCCTGAAGGTCGTATCCTTGTTGATGGAGACAGATTCCTTGCCGATATTATCGATTTTTTCAATTTGATAATGCAACCGGGGTATGAGCAACTCGTCTAATCTCTTGCTATAGCTCTCAACTTTTGTGCTGAGGGAATGAGAAAATCCCTGACATCCGCCGGCACCAAAATGCCTTGACAATTCATTTATTTCAACGCTTGGATTTATTGTTATTGATTCCATTGTAATTTAACTGCTTTCTAAGCATGCGACGCAATTTGCCACACACCTTGTTGACAAACGCTTCAATTAGGATAGGATTTATATATTATTTTTGTTATAATAACATCAAATAAAAATATTTGAACTAGAAAGATATACGAGTGAATTACAAATTGTCAAGGCCCCTCAAGCCGTTGCATGGGCCTGTCAAGTCCTCAGGTCTGGAAGGCTCGAAGTGCCTCTAAATGCGGTCTCAAAGGATTCAGGGGATTTTGGAAATATGGTTACTCGACTTGCAAGTCCTGAACATCGAGCATATTTGTGAGCTTTCTTAGGCTTCGAACGATCTCTTCTATCTCGCCTTCGGGAAGCCTTTTAAGTCCGTCTACGATCTTATGCTGGATAGGGGGTGGGGCATTATGCGCAAGACTCCTTCCCACTTCTGTCAACTCAATCGTAATCACCCGACGATCAGGAGATTTTCTCGTCCTTGTCACAAGCCCTTTTAGTTCCAGGCGGTCGATGACCCCGGTGACCGTACTGGAACTGACCATAATTATCTTGGCAATCCGGGAGGGAGGAAGAGGCCCATTCTCATATAGAGCGATAAGGCAGTTGAGTTGGGGAGCGCTCACCTGGTACTTCTTGTTCAGTTCCTTGGTGTAGAGTTTTCCCGCCTGCATGAGCCTGTAGATCTCGTACACGATCTCTTTGATAGAAGTCTGGGGGACCTCGTAGCTCATAGCTCGATGTAGTGTTTGGACATTATTTGTTATTTCCGTGTGTCGCTCGAAAAATTTTCAGTTGAAATATTATACCAATAAAATAATTTACTATCAAGAAGCTGCCAAAGCAATTAATTTTTTGGCATCCTGAAGTGTACCCCATTGTCACCAGGCAGGAGAATGTGATTTTATTGTACAGAATGACAGGGATTTTACCGCCATTCAGGTCTGTTTTGAGTTGACTGGTCAAAACCGTAAACGTGAAATAAGTGGTCTGAAAACAGCAATGGATAAATTGCGGATCTCAAACGGAGTCATTATTACGTATAATCAGGCCGTAACTGAGAATGGAATGGTATGCATCCCTTTCTGTGATTGTTTTGACAGAGGCGCTATGAAATGATTGGCTGGAAGGATCGATGGATCCTTACAATTTCATAAACAGATCCACTGGCCTACGGTTGCTACCGCCTGACCTGCACCGAAGTGTTCGGTGAAGATGCGAAAATAGTGAAGCTCCTCCTTGCTGCGAACAATTGGATATTCGGCTTGGCTGTCAGCCAGCTCGCCATCCGTGATGGCGTCTTCAAAATAGGCTGGAAGCAGATCGGCAATACCGGATCCCTGGGAAAATTCTTGTTTCAGCCGCCAGACTATGCCTTCTGGCAGCAGCCCTTCGTATGCCTTCCTGAATATCCATTTTTCGATCTTGTTTTCCCCGTCAGGTTTTTGTTTGTACTCAGGCGGGATAGCCATTGAATAATTAAGCAGCTCTCCGGATATAAGAGGGGTTACCACTCGCACGCTGTTGCACTGGTTCATACGATCCAGCCGTAATGCAGCGTTACTGTGCAAGAAGCCGAGACATTCCATCTGCCGGGCGAACAGCTCGCCGAGTGGAAAATCCTTAAAATACGTATATCCGCAAAACACCTCATCACCGCCTTCACCGGAAAGAAGCACCTGGATGCCTTGCTCTTTGGCAAATTTGGAGATAAGGAAATTCGATATTGAGCTTCTAACGAGTGAGGGATCAAAGGACTCAAGATAGTAGATAACCTCCGGCAACACCGCCAAGGCCTGATTCAGGTCCACCATAACCTCATGGTGGTCTGAGTCGATATGGCCGGCCATGACCCGTGCATTTTGGATATCGGGGCTCTCTTCCACACCCAGGACGAAGGTTTTTAACCGTGCATCTTTTCCGTATTTTTCTTTGTATGCCTCGCTGGCCAACATAGCGATCACACTGCTGTCAATTCCCCCGCTCAACAGGCTGCCTGTTGAAAAACGGAAATCCACCCGGTTGAGGAGACTCTGCCGGATTTTTGTCCTGATATACTCTGTTATTCTATCCAGGTCGGTATGCAGGACCTCAGGGGGAGCCTCGGGCAATTGTGCGAATGGTGTCAAATGGCCGTGGCGGTCCATGTAATGCCCGGGAGGAAATTCATGGACGTCTTCCGTTACCTCGACAATGCTTTTCAGCTCGGAGGCCAAGTACAGGGTCTGATTTTTCCATCCGAAAAATAGTGTCTTGATACCCAATAAGTCCCTGGCTGCAAAAAACTCGTCCCCGTCTGAGATCACGAAAGCGAAAATTGCATCGTTTAAGTGCCGGAGCATATCCGTGTTGTAGCGACTATACAGATCGAGTAAGAGCCGTTCCTCCCTGAATGTGCCATCCGGGATGCCGTAGGATCCGGCTTGTTCATCCCAATTGCCCACCTGGCCGTCGTAGCAGATTCTTAAATTAGGATTCCGGGGACTTGATACGGGAATATTGATATCTTCCGAAGCTGAAGCAGCGTCGGCTTCGAGGTAGTTCTGGGCCATGATGATTCCATTATTTTCGAACATCCCTGAGACATCCGGGCCCCGATGTCTGATTTTCCGGAACATGGAATTCACATTGTTATGATCCGGCTTACCGTAAGCTATTACCAATCCGCTCATGTCAAACTCCTGTAGTTCTGCTATTTCCGAATCTCAAATATCCCGACAAGGCTGTGTCCCATTCCTGTCCCGGGCTGCATGTCCATCTCCAGCTTGCGGAGAGAATAGCCTAGATGCGGTTCTATCACATTGGCGCGGACATCCCCCCATTTGAGCCACGCCGCTCCCTCGATAAGCCTTCGCATACTGTGCATTGCCTCCTTCAGGGGCTCAGGATAATAGGGGAGCACATCAGGGATCGTACGCAACGTCTCTGTTTCTGAGTCGTACTCACTGAGCAAGGAGATGGTATATTGTATCAACGTGTTACAGGACATGAAGAACATTTCAAAAAAATTATTTAGATGATCAAAGCCCGTAAAGGGCACATAGTCCACCAGAAGGCTTTCCATGTCCGTACGCACGTACCCCTCGAAGAGGGAGTTTACCTGTGTGCGCAGCTTTGGACAGTTCTTGTTGTAATCACCCGTATCCATATGCCTGCCGATCAGTATGGAGCGGTCGAAAAATGCCAGGGGCTTGATCTCTGCCCCTGATTCCCTGGCTGCCTCATCCATAATCCGCATGACATCATCCCGCGTTATGATGCGTAAAGGAAAAACCGCGACATCAGCCAGATCTCGCATTTCTTCAGGATAAACATAAGAGATACGATAATCCATAAAGCACTCTTGATCCGGCGGATAATGCCAGAGGTCCTGCCATTCATAGGAATACCTGCCCAACCAGTCTCCTACAAAGAGGGCTTTCTCCGGGGCGTGCCTGCATATATCCGAGATGATCTTCACGTTCTGCTCATCGTGGAAATGGGACATGGTGCCATAGGAAGTTAGATAGATATCAAAGGGATTTTGTTTTTTTACAGATTCGGGCAGACCTGAGGACAGGTCGTCTTGAATGAATCGCACCTTGGGATAATGACCATAATCTGCCTCAGCCTGCTTGATAAGCTCATCGTTGATCTCGATTCCTGCATATTCCTCGAGCATATCCGGGGTGATGACCGCCGTGATATATTCGTATATGCCCGGATCCTTGGCGGTGACTCCCATCAAAAGGTCATAGCCGTCGCCGCTACCACAGCCCAGATCAAGGACGCGTATGCGCTCCAGGTGCGCTTTTTTTTGTGTCACCAGTTCGTTCAAGGCAGGACGCAGAAATATCCCGGTGACCTGGTCTTCCCAGAACCTCCTGACGTTGTCATACTTTCCCAGCAAGCCTGAGGCCTTGTCATATTTCCCTGTACTCGCTGCCTGGGAATAGGCCTCTTTTCCTGCCATGATTTACACCCTTCTGGCTAATGTGCCATGGTCTTCAGGATATTAGTCGCCTCAAAAGCATCTTTGCAATGAGCATCAGCGCCTATCTGATCAGCAAATTCCTTGGATGTGGGCGCGCCGCCAATGAGCACCTTCACGCTCTCTCGAACACCCTCTTCCTTGAGTTTCTCTATCACGTCTCCCATTACCCGCATGGTGGTGGTCAGAAGGGCTGAAAGCCCCAGATAAGGCGCCTGATGCTCCTTCACCGCCCCTACAATCCGGTCAGTAGGGACATCGGCGCCCAGATCGATCACCTCATAGCCTGCGCCCTTCAGCATAATGGATACGATGTTTTTGCCTATGTCGTGGAGATCTCCTTTCACAGTGCTGATAATAAACTTTCCTTTAGTCTCTACACCTGCCTTAAGTAGATGCGGGCTCAAAAGATCCATGGCCACGCCTACACACTCGGCTGAGGCCAGCATGTCCGGGATCAGATACTCTCCGCTCTCGAATTTTTCCCCAACCACTTCCATGGACCCGGTCAAGGCCTCCAGGACGATCGACTTGGGATCGACCCCATCCCTGATGGCTTCCTTGACCAGTTCCGTCACTGCAGGCTTACCCTCCAAGCCTTCATCAAAGCCCTCGTCCTCTGCCTCCAAGCGACCCTGTATGACATTAAATGCAATTTTCTCCACAAGTATCTGTTGGTCCATGAATTCTCCTCGTTTTTATCTTTATTCCGCAACCTGCCTGAGCCCTGGCAGAATCCCCGGGATTTCATTAAAGATGCGATCCACCGTGGTTTGGTCCAGGTGTTGTGCAGGCTCCTTCTCTTTTTGGTTCATATAGCCCAGGGCATTCTCCAGGGCTTTATCTTCCAACTCCTTGGCCTCGAATCTGTACGGGCTTGAAATATCACCTGCATGCATGGCCTTGCGGGCATGACGTGCAAAGAGCCGGTGAGGGGATGCCATGACCTTTTTCACTATGTTGATCATATCCGCCGTTATTGAAGGATCAATTTTAGGCTCCCGCAGACAGTGCTTGATCTTGCCGATCTGCTCGTTGTCCAGCACTGCCTGGACAGGGCAGAAGCTGTTAGTACGGTCCAGGAGACCAAAGGCATAATGGATATACTGCGCACCGCTCATGGCCATGTGAAGATGGGTAAAAAGTTTCTCGAATACGGCTTGCATGCCCGGCACCTTGGCGTCTCCCACTCCTGCTGAGGAATAACAGGGGATTTTATAAAACCGGGCCATTTGAACGCAGTCGATGTTATACTGGTTGAACTCCGGACACCCGTACAGATCAAAAAGGTTATCCAGCCTGACCCGTACGGGAACACTCCCGTAAAGCACTGGCGCCCCCTCTTTTATCAACTGGACCAAAGTGATGCCGGCCAGGATCTCGGCGTTGATCTGGGCTACCATTCCCGCTTCTTGAATGGGAGCTGAAGATCCCCCCTGCGGGGAGGAGGAAATGACCAGGGGAAGGCCGCTCTCCACGATGGCGAATACTTTTTCCGCGGTCTCATCCACGATCTGCAGCGGGCTTTTAAATACGCAGGCAATAAAGGAGATGACCGGGTTTTTTCTCAGCTCCTCGCGACCGCCCGCGATGATTTCCGCCATTTTTATTACATCTTTCAGCCTTTCCAGTCTGGTCAATCCGGCCTGGACATGCTTGGTTATGTTGTTCAGGCTTGCAAAGAACTTGTTCACGTCGTGGTTATCCGGAGTAACGTCCGGATCTTGAATATTCAAGGGCCGGATAAAGAAATCAAGGTGTTCCAACTGTTCACACAGCCTTGCAGCACGAGAGAGCAGGGTCGTATCACCCCTGAGTTCCCTGAACCTGGGGACCTTGACCTTTACCTGTGAGTCATCAACGCTCACAAATTCCTCCATACGGACATCGAGCCAGACATTGGCCTCGGAACCGGTCCCGAAGTATACACGCGGGACCTCGGCATCCAGTAGCAAACGGTTTTCCGGTTTGCGTGCTCCAAGGATAAGTCGCGATGGGGCCTTAGACACGGCATCCCTGACCAGTCCATGAGGTAAACTCACGCGCCAGAAAAACGACCCGGAAGCTTCTTGTTCTTCACGAACCTCGGCCCCGTGAGCCTTAAATAAATTCGCAGCCCTCTTATTG
>JAIWFS010000025.1:0-9315 GCA_048631505.1 archaeon
GCGATTTTCGGAGCAGGATCGGGCAGAATTCTTTTTTCCGCATTAATAATGCCGGTCAGGACTTCTTTGGCTTTGGCGACGTCATCATCGTAGCCAATGCCTATTACAAGATCAACCCGTCGAGTGGTATTAGCTGTAACATTGGTAATGACGTTGCTGGTAACGATGCCGTTTGGAACGATAACCTTCTGGTTGTCAGGGGTATTAAGAATTGAATTGAACATGGTAATGCCCTGAACCGTCCCGGTGACACCTCCTGCCTCCACGAAATCTCCCACTCGGAATGGCCGAAAAAGAATAAGCATGACTCCTGCCGCGAAATTGGAAAGGGAATCCTTGAGGGCCAGACCGATGGCAAGACCGGCCGCACCGACAATAGTTAGAAAAGAAGTCGTGTTAATGCCAAGCTGCCCGACGGCCGCTATAAGTACTACAACAATGAGGGCGTAGTAGATCAGATTTTCCGCAAACCTGACCAGTGTTACGTCCACGTTGTTCTTCTCAAGAAGCCTCCCTAACAGTCTTGATATACGTCTGGAAATCCAGCGTCCTATGATGATTATGAGGATCGCTGCCACCAGTTTCACTGAGTATTGAGTAACCCAGACCGTCAATGTGTCTGCCACCTTGCCAAAATCTATTTCCATGCTTCAAATCCTCCTTTTATAGCGGTTTTTCCCACACCCTTGAACCCCATATTCCATCTCCATGCGGCTCAACAGCAGTTCACAGCCTCAAAGCTGATCCGCCAGGGTTTTTCCGGCCAAAGCTTTACGTGCCGAATCAAAGACCTGTTTTGCCACCTGACCCCCGGGAGAGGTCTGTGTTTTTCTGCCGCATATGGCGTCAACCACTTCCACTGCCTCAATTTTTTCCGCAGGGGCTGCAGGCACATATTCACTTGCCTCTTCATCCAAATGTTTCAGCAGCTTAGCTGCTTCCAGGTCTTCCAACACTTTTCCCACCTGGGCTTCCGAAATCTCCAGACGCCGGGCAATCCGGTTTCTCTCCGCAGAGTGGCGTTGGGAATAGTCTGCGAAAACACCGCCTAATACGTCAAAAGCCAGAGCCAGGCGAACAATGGGGGCAAGTGTGTCAACGCCCGGGACATACCGGCGCCAGTGCTGGACCGAAAAGGCCGTTTCGGCACCAGTCAGAAAAACCACCCAACCAACATATATCCAGACCATAAAAAGTGGTAGAATTGCAAAGGAACCATAAATAGCGTTATAACGGGCAACCCCTATCTGAAGGTAGACATAAAGGCTCTGGACCAGCAACCATCCGATCCCCCCCACCAACCCGCCGACAAAGGCCGGGAGGACACGGACCTTTGTATTGGGAAGAAATCGGTAAAGGATTGTGAACGTAGCAACCAGCACTATGACAGGGACCATTTTGAGTACAAGGGGCAAAATCCAGCCCACGGGAAGTAGACTATTGATCCGGGATAAAAGGGTCTCACTCTCCAGCGTCGCTTCGGCGGCAAGTCCAACATTGATGGACACGGGGAACAGAATCATCAGGGCCAGATAATCCATCACCTTGCGTCCGAGAGGGCGTCCACTCTCGGTTTCCCAGATGACATTCATGGCCTGTTCGATACTTCCCAGCACTGAGATGACGGCAAACAGCAGACCGAGAATACCGAAGGCCCCAAGGGTGGCAAAGTTGGTACGTTCCACATAGTCAAAGATCTTGTCCACAGCCATCCGAAGTTGTCCTACAAGGCCACCGGATTCGGGCGGCACCCCTTCCGCCTCAACTTCCCCGGGACCATCCCCGGCCGTGGAAGGATCTTTGAGCGACCCGGGCACCGCGGCCGACCCAGGTTTGAGATTTCCTCCTTCCTGGACCGTGCTGGAATCGAACTGATCAATGATACGATAAGCCGCTTCTTTCATCTGGTCTCCTGCTCCCAAGCCCTTGAGGACCGCGGTACCAAGAGCCAGCATGGGAACCATTGAGAGCATCACCGTAAATGTCAAAGCGCTTGCCCGAAGAGGAATATTGTCCCGCCGGAACTCAAAAACCAGTATAAAAATGATCCTGATTGCGGCATGGAAGATCAGAGCAGGCTTTGTCTGCCCCTCTGTCGGGGCTTTCCAGACCCAGGCCATGACATTTGCCCGCAGATCCTGCCACCGGCCCCCGACTCCTTTCCTTTCGAATTCAGACGATTTTCTTTCCATGGGCTACACGTCCTCACCTAAAAAAGTCCGATCTGGTTACCGCCCTAATATTCCCCTGATAATTTCCTTGCCCGCATCCTTGTAGGCATCAGCATCCTCTTCCCCTGCCTCTTTCTTTTTGCCGGTCAGGGCTTCATCCAGCTTCTCGACAGCCTTTTTCTGGATAGTCTCTTTCACCTGTTCCGAAACCCCGGCTGTATCCAGAGTCGGATAGGGACGCATCAGACTTCCGGCCAGTTTCAGACGCAGTTCGGTCTGTCCCTCTTCGCTGGTCAGGTATTTTGCAACCGAGGCGCGCTTCCGGAGCTTTTCGCTGAGTGCCTGAGAAAGAAGCAAGGTCACCGGCATGTCCAGATTGCCGTCCAGCCCGATCGTGCCTTCCGCCCTTGCACCCACGTCCTTCCCGCTCATCCGGCTCTTAATGGCGGCCTTGCCCTTGATAACATGCAACGTTCCATCAAGGCTCTCAAAAGACAGTCTTTTCAACTCCTCGAGCCCCAGGAGTTTCGCTATTGCCACGGTTATCGGGATATCCCGGAGTCCGCCATCCCGCAGTGCATAGGTGCCTTCAACGCTCAGGGCATCCCGAAGAACCGGCCACTCAATGCCGGCCCCGGAAAAGGTGAAATGAGATTCCATCGCTCCTGAAACCATGTCGCCAGAGACATTTGCAAAGGCGGGCAAAAGCCCCTGAACCTTTACGGACTTGACATCGAGATCACCTCCGTAGATAAGACCGGGTTTATTAAGATCCACTTTCATCCTGCTTGAAACCTGTCCCTCGGCGACCCCGGCGGAAAGGTCTTTCATAGTCAAAACTCCTTTCTCAAGGTTGTACCGCATGAGGAAGTCCTTTACCTCAAGCCCCTTGTAGAGGGACCTGCTGACCTTGACCTCACCGGAGGCCCTGAGACCCGGGGGCAAAGTGGCTCCGGGAGGCTGACCAGATACCTCTGTGACCTCCGGCGTCCTCTTTTCTCCAGCCTCTGATGCTGCTGGAAGGCCTGCCATGACGGCAAGGAGCCGATCTATATCCATAACCTCGCTGGTGATGTCCAGGCGTATGTCCGGGACCTTGGCATAGTTCTTCACCTCACCGCTGAAACGCGCCTTCTGGTCATCCAGAATGACGTCCACCGTATATCCCAGTCTGTCCTGATCGAAATCACTCTTTCCCGAGATATTGGGTTTGACTTCACCGTAGACAAGGTCTGCAGCAAAGCTCAGATTTCCCTTATAGCTCAACGAAGCCAGATCACGACCCACATCCAGAGCGACCACGAGGTCCGCCCTTGCATCCGTGTCAGGTATTTCTCCAGTTGCATCCCGGACGACAACCTGGGCTCTGTCAATCTTCACCTGTTCCACTGTGAGGGCTAAAGGAAGTGCAGGCCCGGCTTCAGTGCCCGGCTCCGCCTTTTTCTCCTCCCCCTTGGCCAGAAATGCCAGGGTTTCGAAGTTAAACCTTCCCTGTTTGTCCCGGAGGATACATACCCTCGGTTCACCTAGGCGCACATCGCTAACCACCACTGCCCCTTGAAGCAAGGGCCAGAGATTATATCTTAGGACAAATTCCCCGGTGCTCAGGAAATCCGTCTTTCCGTCAGCCTCTTTAACAGAGACGTCCCTGACGGTTATCCCTGTAAACAGGCCAACATCCATACTCCCTATATGTACCTTCCGGCCCAAGGCCTCCTCCGCCGGTGGAATGATCAGGGCCTTGACACGGTCTTCCGTAAGATAGAAGTGTACGAAAAGCGCAAGTCCTATCAGTACGACGCAAACCAGGCCAACCAGCGTAACCAGTATTCTGCTCAACTTACCCATAAGGCTGCTCCTCTCTTTTAAACGTCTCTCTGAAAAAACACCCCCAGGGGATATTCACAAACCGAACACCTTTTTCAGGATGTCCGTAGTCCTGGCCACGGGATCCGTGCGTATTTTCTTCTCTTCTTCTGCCAGTAACGTGAAAAGCCCGTCAAGGGCCTTGCCGGTGACATAGTGGTCCAGATCAAGGTCAGTGCCTGCTATTAGCGGTTTTACAGCCGCATGGTCCACCAGGGACTGGTAGGACTGGGTTACACCCACTGTCTGGGAAGTGGCATGAACTATAGGCTGGAACCTCTCGCTAAGCGGTTGCCAGGTCTTCTCCCGGAAATAATCAGTAGCCGCGGTGTCCCCTCCTTTCCATAAACGACGTACATCTTCAAAGGTCAGATCCTTTACGGCCTGAGCCAGGACGGGAAGTGCCTCTCCTGAGGCCTTTTCTGCGGCCTGGTTCATGGTTTGCTCAAAAGCGTCAGCCTGGGAACCAAGGCCAAGCCCTCTCAAGGTTCCAGCAACATTCTGGAGATAGCCTGGCAGTGGTATATGAATGACCGGATTGTCCATAAAACCTCCGGAGGCGGAGGCCCTTTCCACTGCCCTCTGCACCCCGAGATTCAGAGCCTCCCGAAGCCCGGTCAAGATCTCCTGGTCAGTGAGCCCGTCCTGCTTCCCGACGGTTTTCTCGGCCTCTTTCGGGCCGGTTACGTCTTTTACAGTCTCAAGGGCACTGTCCCAGAACCCGCCATAAACCGAAGGGGCAAAAGCCATAAGGCTGAACAGAATAAGGATCGGAATCTGTCTCATAAAAAGAAGTCCTCCTTTGCTTTACAAAATCGAATGGGTGGTCCGAAAAATGTCGATTTCATCGAGTTTGCTGGTATAGACTTATTCGTAACAGGATGGAACTGAAACCTGCATAGTAATTTCCCCTTAGATCGTCAACTGATATTTTAGTTATATATTATCATATTTTGCCTAGTTATGGCTACATTCTTTGTAACGCCTGTATGGAACAAATAAATTGTCCGGTTTCATGTCTGAGATAGTAAGATAGTTAAGTTGTTTTCCTGACTCGCGAACTAGGCTAAGTGTATTAATTCAAAGCGGCTGCGGCTGGCTGCAAATTCCGTGGACGATTATCATTGATAGGTAACAATTTGAAGTATATTATAATTTGATGCCTTTTGCTCGTTTCCTGATATCATCTGATGTCCTCTCAAGGGCCCGGAGCACACTTACCCTCACGGGCAGGGAGGCGCATCACTTGACGCGCGTGAGGCGTTTGGGGCCAGGGAGCCTTGTCGAACTCATAGACGGCTCCGGAGTGGTAGCCAAGGCGAAAATCATCCGGGTAAATGGGACAGAAGTAGGTTTGCATATTGTGGAGGTCTTAGAACAACAAAATGATTGCCTGCCGATTAATCTGATTGTGGCCCTGCTCAAGGGAGACCGCATGGGCTGGATGATACAGAAGGCGACTGAGTTGGGGGTTCAGACTATCTGTCCTGTAATTACTCAACATACTGTGGTAAAAGTAGATGTTGAAAAGACCGGCAGACATCTCGTCCGCTGGAAGGAGATAGCCGGACAGGCCTTGAAGCAGTGTAAAGGAAGTCTTGTGCCGACTATCTACCCGGTAGTTTCCCTGGAAGAGGCCTTGGAAAAGGTCTCTTATGCCAGGGCAAAAATTCTTCTCTGGGAGTCGGAAAAGAAGCGCTCCTTATTTTCTGCTTGGAGAGACCAGGGAAACAATACTCCTGTGGCTGTTATAGCCGGGCCGGAAGGAGGCTTTTCCAGGGAAGAAATTCTGGCATGTAAGGGAGCGGGCTTTTCCACTGCCACCATGGGTAGAAGGACACTTCGCTCAGAGACTGCAGCCATTGGAGCAGTAGCGGCCCTGGCAGCAATGATGACTTCAGGTTTGGAGGAAAAACCTTGAGCAAGGAATGCTATCATGCCCTGGTGTTGGCCGGAGGGTTTGGGACCAGGCTTTGGCCGAGGAGTCGGCAACACAAAGCTAAGCAGTTTCTCTGCATCCACAGCCAGGAGACGCTTCTTGAGCAGACTATTTCCAGAATTCGGCCCATGTTTCCCTGGGAGAGGATCTGGGTAATTACAAAACCGGCCCAGAAGGAAGATGTGTTAGCCTCTGTTCCAGGTCTTATCAGCTCAAATATGCTCATTGAGCCATGCCCTAAGGGGACTGCGGCTGCAATTTCCTGGGCTACAGCCAGGATTGAGTCCCTCCATCCCAATAGTTTGATAGCAGTTCTACCTTCTGACCATCTTATCGAGGATGAGAAAGACTTCAGATGTGTCCTGGATGCCGGGCTCTCCTTTGCCGGATCTAATCCTTGCCTTGTTACCTTTGGGATAAAGCCTGCTAGGGCTGAGCCTGCTTATGGTTATGTGGAGATTGGCAGGTTAAGAACCAAGATAAGGGGTAAAAATTGCTATGACGTTACGGCATTCCACGAAAAGCCGGACAGAGAGACTGCGCTCGATTATCTTTCATCAGGGACTTTTTTTTGGAATAGCGGAATTTTTGCTTTTTCATCCAAGGTGTTGTTTGAGGCCCTTAAAAAATGGATGCCCGCAGCATGGGGCCCCCTTGAACATATCAGGTCCCTTTACGGCTCAATGGAAGAAGCATCCATGGTCAGCAAATACTATGACCTGATACCGGATGATTCTCTGGATAAAGGTCTTCTGGAAAAGGCCTCTAATGTCGTGGTCTTTCCATGTGATTGTGGCTGGCATGACATGGGTGTCTGGGAAACCTATTATGATCTATCGACCAGGGACGATGACGGCAATGCCATTGATGGACTGGTTGCCTCTGTTGGATGCAAGAATTGTCTGCTCATGTCGGAAGGTGGTATCCTGGTGGCTGCTGTGGGGACAGAGGATATGGTAATTGTGGCTGAAGGTGATGCAGTGCTCGTCTGTCCCAGGAACAGGCTTGATGAGGTTAAACAGGCAGTAGAAAAGATCAAGGAAAGAGGTCTTGTGGAATATCTCTGATGAAGATCCGTGCTAATCACCTTACAGTCCTTCGGATCATACTGTTGCCCCTGCCGTATTTCTTGGTCTACGGAGATATCAGGGCGAAGATCGCAGCCCTTGCAGCCTTTACTCTCTTGGGTCTTACTGACTATCTTGATGGCCTGCTGGCCCGCCGTGATGGTAGCACACCTCTGGGCAAGCTCCTTGACCCCGTTGCCGACAAGATCTTTATTGCTGTTACCCTGATCCCCCTGGTAGATCTTGGCATCCTCCCCCTTTGGATCGTATGGCCCATTTTTTTAAGGGAATTCCTGGTGACAGAGTTCCGCAGATTTTGTACAGCATCGAGAAAGCAGCTCCGTGTCACTGAACTTGCAAAAATCAAGACCACTCTTCAAATGATAGGAGCAGGTCTGATTTTCATGACTGATATGTTTCCGGACAAAACAGTTCTTATAGCATTTCTGTCCGGTGCCTTGCTGGCCACTCTATTCCTGGCTGCGGCCCTTTATTGGAAGGATGGTCACCTGTCAACTCGTTTGCAAACGGCATTGGGCCTTCTTGTATTTGGGCTTGTAGTGGGGCTGGCACTTAGACCGCCCCATATTATTATTACTTATGGCCTTGTTATGCTTGGCATTACCCTGGTGTCCGGTAGCCAGTATCTTATTATAGGCCTTCCCGAATGTCTGAGACAAGGGCTGCCGGCCTTGGGAAGACTTATTGCCTCGTTAATGCTTCCGCTCTTGTCACTCGCCCTGATGCCCTTAGCTCCAAAAGAACTGAGCAGCCTGGTGGTCCTTATCGTGGCGCTTGAGTTCGGGAGCCAGGGGCTTGATATGTGGGCAATGCAAGAGGGAGAAATCGATATCTCCTGGATAAAAAGACGTATACTCATACCTGTTGCCTTGCTGTCGCTGGTGCTGGGCTGTGTGTTTTATGGGTTTGAAAGTGCGGTTCCGGCCTTTCTTTGGATTACAACCGGTCTTTGTATTTGTTACACAGTAGCTAATATCTGGATATACTGGAGAGCTGCTTGCAGGACTCATAATCTTGTTAAAGAACAGGGCACGAGGAGGTAAAAAAGCGCAACGTGCTTGATTTCCAGAAATGCTCCCATTATAAAAACAAATATGTATGCAGATTCCGGTCTAAGGCTTGAAGAACTGAATAAACCCTTAACTATCAGGGAAGAAATTCAAGAGCGCGAACGTCTGATCCTGTGTCCCCAGGCCTGTCTCAGCAGCGAGACCAAAGGAAGACTCTATCCTGTCGAACCCTGTAATATCCGAACACCCTTTCAGAGAGACCGCGATCGCATCGTCTATTCCAAGTCGTTTCGCCGTCTCAAGCATAAGACACAGGTATTTTTGTCTCCCATGGGAGATCATTACCGCACCCGTCTTACACACACACTGGAAGTATCAGAGATCGCAAGGACAATCGCCAGGGCACTTCGCCTTAACGAGGACCTGGCAGAGGCGGTGGCCTTGGGTCATGATCTTGGACATACTCCCTTTGGGCATGCCGGTGAAACTATTTTAAACGAGATCGTGCCCGGGGGATTTTCTCACTGCCGTCAGGGCTTGAGAGTGGTGGATGTGCTGGAAAATGGCGGCCGGGGTCTCAACCTCACCTATGAAGTCCGGGATGGAATATTTAAGCACTCAAAGGGTTTTGGAGAGATCATCCCCAAAAAATCAAATAAGTGGGCCATGACTGTTGAAGGAAGGATCGTGCGCATAGCAGATGTCATTGGCTATCTGAGCCATGATCTGGACGACGCAATTAGAAGCAAAGTGATCTCTGAAAAGGATGTTCCGTCAAAGTGTAAAGATGTCTTGGGAGAAAATCACGCCACCCGTATCTCGACCATGATCAAAGACGTGATAGCAAGCACCAAGGTAGTGGACGGGGAAATGGCGCTTTCAATAAGTCCTCGTCTTTATGAAACGATGGTTCACCTCAGGGCCTTTCTTTATGACAACGTTTATAGGGCACCTCAGGTGCATAATGAGTTTGAAAAGGCCAAAAAGATCCTCTTTGACTTGTATGAGTATTTTTTAAAAAACAAAGATGCCTTTATCCGGGAAAATACTCGGATGTTTGAAGAAGAAGCAGTAGACATCGACGACAAGACCCCTTATGAGCGAAGGGTCTGTGATTTCATCGCCGGGATGACTGACCGTTACGCGCAAAATCTGTACTCGCGGATTTTTATACCATCTTCAGTTGTCTAAGGACCCGTAAAGGAATAAGTCATTGGAATTAGCGCTCAGATTTAGGTCGG
>JAIWFS010000026.1:0-9095 GCA_048631505.1 archaeon
AAGTCGTCGACATGGTTCAAGGGGAGATCATTCGGCACGGAAATGTCGAACTTGAAGCCAAAGAATGAATTAGTGATAATTCATACTATCCTATCAATCTAACCAAAATCTAATTTTATAATCATCCGGTTTTAACAAACCGGAATCATAATAAGCGAAATCAAAGGATTAGAATTTTTATCGAGGGGAGGTGAAGTTTGTAATTTTAGAAGCAAAGTGGAGAGAGGTCCATAATATTTAATAGATAATGGAAAGGTATGGGAAAAAACATGAAGAAAATTTCACTCATCGTATTTATCATAACGGGTTTGTTGATAACATTTGGCAGCACTCAGTCCTGGGCTGGGGAAGTTGACCTTTTGGTCAATAAGCTGGTTGAAAAAGGGATCCTTTCTCATTCAGACGCCCAACAGCTCTTGGACGAAATGCAAAAAGAAGGCGCCAGACAAGAAGCCGAAATTAAGGAAGTGGCCACAGAGGCCGCAAAAGAAGAGGTCAAGACCAGCATGGTCAAGCTCCCAAAGTGGGCTGAAAGAATAGATTTTTACGGAGACCTGAGGCTCCGCCACGATACCCAGTGGAGAGAAGAAAAGAAACCGGGTGGGGATAAAGATGAATATAACCGTAACCGTGAACGTTTTCGCCTCCGTTTGGGTATGAAGGCAAAAACAACAGAGACTACAGAAGTCGGGGTAAGGCTGGCTTCCGGATCAGGTTATCAAAATACTACGAACCAGAGTTGCGATGGACACGCAAGAGGTAAGGAGATTTGGATAGACAGGGTCTATGCATCCTGGAAGGCCACGGATTATCTTAAAATCATAGGTGGAAAGCAGAAGAATCCCCTTTTCACAACGCCGCTGGTGTGGGACCCGGATGTCAATCCGGAGGGGGTATCTGAAAGCTTTAAATTTGATATTACTGACAGGATCGGACTTTTCGCAAACTTGGGTCAGTATTTCGTAGAAGAGATCAAGAGCACCAACACTGATCCCACCCTCCTCGCATTTCAATTGGGCACTGCAATCAAGCCGACCGACACGATGAAGCTTGATTTTGGCGTGACTTATTATAATTTCATGCATCTGGATGACATTGAATATGATAGCGGTGATATCGATGATAAGGCAGAATTTATAGGATACAACAACACCCACGGCCAGCAGATGGTCTTCAATAGCGACGGGGACCTGCTCAATGAATTCGAATGCTGGGAACTGGCCGCAAAACTGAAGATAAAAGATGTACTACCAGTACCATTTTCTATCTACGCAAACTATATTGTCAATACAGATGCCGATATCGATGAACTCATAGACAAGGGCGCGGTTTTCCCAGACAGCGACCCTGCAGAATTGGAGGCATATGGAAGTGATGATCGCGATACAGGTTGGCTTGTCGGGCTGTCATTGGGCAACAAGAAGAAAAAAGGCGACTGGTACGCAAAGTACCATTACCAGGAATTGGAAGATTACGCCTTTCCGGCTGTATTCGTTGACTCGGACTTTCACGGTGGAGGAACTAATAACAAGGGACACTATATGCATCTCAGGTATTATCTGATGGACAATATTCAAGCCAGGGTCTCCGGTTTTCTTACTGAGCGTGAGGATGAGAGCAAGGATGGGCAAAAGGATGAAGACCGTATACAGGCGGACGTAGTTTTCACCTTCTAAATTTTTCTAATATCTAATACAGTGCCCCGGAATGTCTGTCATTCCGGGGCTTTTTTTGTCATTGCCTTTGAAATATCAAAGGTTAACGCTCTGGATTATCGAGATTAATATTATTGCTCTTGATCAAAAAATGGGTATTCTATAGATGTATCACTAAATTGACCGGTTCTGTTTGATCCGGTATAAACCGGCGAAACGGAAGGGGCTTTATGGGCAAGGAACGTGTATTAATAGCAAACCGCGGAGAGATCGCCCTCCGCATTATTCAGGCCTGCAAGGATCTTGGTCTGGATTACGTGGTCCTATATACAAAGGAGGACGAATTCTCATTGCACGTTCGAATTGCGCAGCAGGAAGAAAGCGGTTTTAAGAGGGCTTATCGCGTAGCTAACTACAAGGACCCCAATGAGGTTTTCTCCGTGGCAGATGAGGCTGAATGTACTGCCATTCATCCTGGGTACGGTTTTTTTTCCGAGAATTACGGTTTTGCCAGAAGGGCCGCCATGAGGACCAGGTCTCTGACTTTTATAGGCCCTAAATGGGAGGTCATAAGGGATCTTGGCAGTAAGATAAACACCAAGCGTCTGGCAAAGGGCCTCAATGTACCGGTGATTCCAGGGTCTGATGGATCGATCTATAATGAATTGGAGGCTGAAGGAGTGGCGGAGGAGCTTTTTTTTCTCCAGAAAGAACAGGGCATTCAGCATCCATCTATTCTGGTAAAGGCCTCTGCCGGTGGTGGAGGTATGGGTATTGAAGAGGTCAGTCACCTTGATGCCTTCAGGAGAACCTACCGGCGGATACAGAACTATGCCAAGCGACAGTTCGGGGATGAGGGAGTCCTGATTGAACAGTGTCTCAGAGATTATCAGCACCTTGAAGTTCAGCTTTTGTGCAGTTCCCATGGTGAAGTGGTGCACTTCGGGACCAGAAACTGCACTATACAGAGTGCAGGCAGGCAAAAGAGGGTAGAAGTGGCTCCTGGCTTTGATCCTGCTGTATGTGAGTATCCTTTTGATGCAAGGGCAGTCCTGGACCGGATCGTGAAGTATTCTGTACGTCTGGCAAAACACGCGGGCTATGACAACATAGGGACATGGGAGTGGATAGTATCCAGAGATGGCAGTCCCTACCTTATGGAGGTCAATACCCGCATACAGGTTGAAAACGAGATTTCAGCGTGCATTTCAAGGCTAAATGGGAGTAATGAGCCTCCAAATTTGATCAGGGACCAGATAAGAGTGGCCCTTGGAGATAGACTGGGTTTTACTCAAAAAGATATATCCTTTGAAGGGACCAGCATAGAGCTGAGGATTGTTGCTGAAGATACCAAAAGAGGTTTTGCACCATGGTGTGGTACCATCACACGCTTTGATTATCCGGACGAGCCCTGGGCGAGGCTTTATTCTCATGTGCCCAGAGATACGCCCTATAAGATTCCCACAGAGTATGATCCCAACTTTGCTCTTGCTATTATCTGGGGCCAGGATACGGAACAGGCCAAGGAAAGGGCCAGGCAGTTTCAAAAAGGGACTGTTATAGAAGGTAAAGGGGCCAAAGACGAAAGTATTATCACTAACCTGGAATACCTCTATGATCGGATTGATGACGTGCTTCAATTTTAATTACCGACAATACATGAATGCGCACAGACCAGATACATATGGCAGATAGCGGCAAGTTACTGAGTCAACTCGCTGATCGGATCTCATATCTTATTGATATCAAGGGCAACAGTGAGTATGGCAATATTGGTGATCTTCTTGGACGGGTCCAGGGGCTTCGTCAGTCTCTTTTTGAGATAAAAGAGGCGGATCTTTTTGAGGAAATCGACCGGATCGAGGACAGGGTCTCCTTTCTTGAGGATAGAGTTGCTGAGAAGCTCAGTCCTGCAGAGATTGTGAACATCGTCCGGAGCCCCCAGCGTTTTACCCTTATGGATATCCTGGAGAATGTGTACGACTCCTATACCGAGTTGGGCGGGGAGGGAGACTGTAATATTGATCCTGCGATAATGGTCGCCAGGGCTACCATATCGAGAAGAGTCAAGAACAAGCTCTATAGCCATCAAGTCATGGTCATAGGTCATGAAAAGGGTCGAGGAGAGGAATACAGAAACGGAGGATGTGCCAGGCCCTGGGGAAATGATAAGGCCCTGAGGTATATGAGGGTAGCTGAAACCGAAGGCATTCCCATACATTTCTATATTTTTACCCCTGGATCCTACCCTATTGAAGATTACCCCGGAGCTGCGCAGCAGATAGCCCGTAATCTATACGTAATGGCAAAGCTAAAGGTCCCCATGGTATCTTTTATCTCTGAAGGTGGCTCCGGTGGCGCTGAGGCAATAGGGGTTTCAGGTCTCAGGCTCATGGGTTCAAGGGGCTATTACTCGGTCATTTCTCCTGAAGGCGCGGCTGCAATAGAAGGGAAGATAAGAGAGGGTGAAAAGGTCCCTAGAGAGCTTGTGGAACACTGCGCCGCTCAGTTAAAGATAACTGCTGAAGACAACCTGAAACTCGGAACTGTTGATCGCATTATAGAGGAGCCCCCCCTTGGAGCCAGGCGGGATGATTTCCCCTTTTTCCGCAGACTTCGCTATGAGATGCTTCGTGCTACCGACGAAGTAGTACTGAAGACCAAGAACTTCCGGGCCTTCCGGGCCTATGCCTTGAAAAGGCAGGCAGAGGAGGGGAAGGAGGTCCCGGAGGACTTTGATCTATTCATCAGCTGGAATCTCACAGACCTTGAGATAGAACGACTCCTTGAATTCAGGCTCAAGAAGTATATGGAGTTGGGCAAGGGGTATTTTCTTGAGAATAGAAATGTTTTAACCGAGGGGATCAGGAAGACAAAAATCTTTGCCAGTAAGACATACTATGATCTAAGGTATGGCCTTCTGCGGCCGCACAGCCGAAATGTTCAGAAGGTAATAGAAGAGGTCTCAAGTGAAGGTTCAGTGTTTCTCCGAAAGGTCACTGAGCCCGTAAGGGCGGCCTATGACTTTGTTTTTCCTCAGCCGGAGCGCCCGGGTAAAGTCGTACATTCCGAGGGGCCTGAGCGCAAATCGATTTTTGCAGAAGAGTGGGAGTCTTACGTCAGCCCGCTTGCCAACGAAGACTGTACTGTTACCTGCCCCAATGCCTCAAAATATGGATGTCTCGACCTGTGGGTGCCTGACCTCTATGGGGAATTCTGCGGAGTGTGCCCCAACTGTGGCCATCACTTTCCACTTGAGTACCAGTGGTATCTTGAGAATCTTTTTGATAAAAATTCAGTCCATGAATTCAACGATCATATAGCCTCATGCAATCCACTTGGTTTTCAGGGTTATAATGTCCGTCTTAAGAAAGACATTAAGCATACCGGTCGCAATTCCAGCATGATAACCTTTGATGCCGAGGTGTGGGGGCTAAGGCTTGTAGTGGCCATGCTCTTCAGCAACTTCAGGGGCGGGACGGTTGGAACTGCTGAGGGAGAGAAGTTCGTAAGGGCATGCGATGTGGCCGGTACTACCCGAAGGCCTCTTTTGGCTTACATACACAGCACCGGCGGGATCCGTATTCATGAAGGGACACTTGGTGTGGTTCAGATGCCTAAATGCACCTTTGCAGTGAGGGAATATAATGACAACGGTGGTCTCTATATAGTTGTCTATGACAATAATTCTTACGCTGGTCCTGTAGCGAGTTTTTTGGGGTGTTCACTCTATCAGTTCGGAATGCGTTCTTCCAGAATCGGTTTTGCCGGCCCAAGGGTCATAAGGGAGACCACCGGTCAGGACGTTCCCCCTGATTATCACAGCGCCAAGAATGCCCTCAGGCGAGGCCACATTCAGGGAATTTGGGACAGACGCGAGTTCAAAAAAAACCTCCACGATGCTTTGATGACATTGGGCGGCCACAACCTTTATTACAAATGAGCCTATTGCAAAATTCATGGATATCAATCTAAACGACCTATTAAGGCGCTATCGTTCTCATCCCTTTGAGGACTATCCTGTAGAGACACCCCATACAGGGGTCGTATTCCTTAAGGTGAAGGAAGGCCAGACAGTCAAAGGGCCTAGTGGCGAGTGGCTCCATCGACCCGGGACCCTGCTCTATGTCATTGAGAGGGAACGGAACGTGAAGAGGATGACCGCCCTCTGGAGTGGACAGGTTAGTGGAATTCGCCTTGATATCGAGGGTCAATTTGTAGAGGCAGGTGAACTGCTCTTTTCTATCCGGCACCAACTGGATAAGGAAGAAATAATTGATCGCATTCTGACCCAGGTTCTCTACATCCTTCCTGCCTCCCAGCGGGCCAGGTACTTCCTCGCACCTGAGATTTCAGCAAAGATGGAAAAGCAGCCCAAAGAGGGCGTATCCGTGGAATCCGGGGATGAGGTGTTGATCATGTCCCTTATGAAAAGGGACACAGTGATCAGCTATGAAGGCGTCCCAGGGGCACTTTACAAGGTCTATTTCAAGTCAGGGGATACGGTGGAACAGGGATCTCCTCTCTTGGGGATCTGTCCTCCTGATAAGCTCCAGTATGTGCAGAAAGTGATCCAGAGGATCCGCACGGAGTGGGAGAAGTAGGAGTCGCCGGCATTAAAAGTATCCTGTTTGCCCTTCAATTTCTAACCATAATTCCCCTGGCTCCCGGTTTGTCATTCAAAGACTCGGAGTTGAGGGCATCCCTTGCATTCTTTCCGTCAGTCGGCCTATTACTCGGTTGCCTGCTTGCAGGTTTTGACAGCACAGCAAGAAATCTGTGGCCTCCATCTGTTGTGGGCGTAATGGATGTGGCCTTGCTGGCCTTTCTTACCAGGGGATTGCACCTGGATGGACTTGCTGACACGTCTGACGCCTTGGGAAGCGGGGCAGGGCCAGAAAAGGCCTTGAGTATCATGAAGGACAGCCACAGCGGGGCACTGGGAATCCTGGTCCTTATACTCGTATTATTACTTAAGTCATCAGCCCTTGCAGTATTGTCCGGTAGGGGGGCCTGGGAGGTAATGTTGCTGTGTCCCTGTCTGTCCCGTTGGGCCCTGAATGTCATGGCGTCGTCGTCAATCTATGCCCGGCCCGAAGGGGGCCTTGGCAAGGCCTTTGTGGGGCCTGGTACCAGGTGGACCCTGGCCCTGGCCGGTCCGACGGCCCTTGGTGCCGCGTGGTTTATCTGGGGGCTATGGGGCATCTGGTTCTTTGCCGGGGTAGTAGCCTGGAGTCTGCTGGTATCTTTATGGTTTAAGATAAGGCTTGGAGGTGTCACAGGGGATGTGCTGGGAGGCCACCTGGAAATATCCGAGACCTTGTTGTTCCTCGGTGCAGCAGCGGTTTGCAGAATTAATTTCTGATTCCGCTGAAAAGACTCAATGAAAAAACCCACTCGTATTATCCTCTTAAGACATGGGGAAGTAGAAAATGCAGGGAGTGTCTTCTACAGCCGGCAAGATGTATCTCTTTCAGACTTTGGCAGGAAGCAGAGCCTCGCCTTGGCGGATAGACTGAAAGACGTCCCTTTCCGCATGGTCTTTAGCAGCGATCTCAGCCGCTGTCTCTTTCTGGCAGAAGCAATTGCCGAGAAAAGGGGCCTTGCAGTGGAGGCCAGGTCAGAGTTAAGGGAAGTGGACTTTGGCCGTTGGTCCGGTCTTAGCTGGGAGGCCGTGGAAGCAAGATATCCGGGTGCCCTGTCAGAACGCATGGAAAAACCGGAGTCTTACAGACCACCGCAGGGAGAGAATCTGGCAGAAGTCGCTTTACGGGTATGGCGCGTCATAGACGAAGTTCTCAAGAAGTGCAAGGAAGAAGCAGTAGCAATCGTAAGTCATGGTGGTGTGAACAGGGTCTTGATTGCAAGGGCAATAGGCCTTTCGCTCAACAACATATTTACCCTTGAGCAGGATTTCGCTTGTGTCAACGTCCTGGATTTTTACCCGGATGGACCGGTGACCTTACGTTTGCTGAACTGGTCAGCAGATAAGGGAATCACAAGGGCTTAGGGTTCAGAACCACGAACCCCGAACCTATAAACGCCTACTTTCTCTCAGTCGAGGCCTTATCCAGGTCTATGATATTGCTGTTGCCGGGGTACTCCCTGGTTACATAGCGGGTCACATTACTGATTTTTGTAATCAGATCACCAAGTTTTTCAATCTCTTGGCATATGGACTGCAGTATTTGAAAGTTTGGATCATTTTCACTTACACGATTCTTCAATAGCTCACCCCATCCCAGGATAGACTGCATAGGTTGGGTCAACTCATGGGCTGCTGATCCTGCCATTTCAAAAGCGCCTTTAAGCCTCTCTTGCTTGAGAAGTACATCCTGTGCCTGTTTGATTTCAGTGATATCCAGAGCCAGTTCCGCAGCCTGTACGATATTTCCTTGGAGATCCTGGATAGGGATTGCAGTCACCAGAAGCCAGCGATCTGTTGTCGGATTATGGTGTTCTACAGACTGGGTTTTGCCAGACGACAATGCTACCTTGGCCGGACAGTGGGCACAAGGAAGACAATCCTGGGGAATAATCTCGGTGCAGAGCTGTCCTTGAGAGAAATCTTCTACTTTATACAGGTCTTGGGCTATTGAATTCATCCAGACCACGGTACGGTCTGAGTTTAGCAGGACCAGAGCAACTCCCATGCCCTCCACGACCCTTTCCCATTTATTCCTTTCTTGAGTCAGCCTCTGCTCCATGGCCGCCTTTTCCATGGCCCTTTTTATATGCAGTTCCAGCTCCTGGGTGTCAACCGGCTTCTCAAGATAGGTATATGCCCCTTGTCGTACTGATTTGACCGCATCTTTCACTGTTCCATATGCAGTCATGATGATAATTGGGACGTGTGGATCTCTGAGATGGATTTTTCTTATAAGATCTGAGCCTTTCAGGCCTTCCATGCGCTGATCAGTAAGCACTATTGAAAAGTTGCCTTGTTCAAAAACAGACAGGGCCTCATGGGGATCTATACAGGCTACCACACGGTATCCCATAAGCCTTAAGCGGATCTGCATTACCTGCAAGATGTCACGGTCGTCGTCTACTACCAATATCTGTGGAGGAGCAGTATTATCCATTTTAAAATTGATGGCTGATGCCGGCAGGAATCCTTATTGTCTTAAGGATAAGTCGGCAAAGTTTAAGCCCTAATAGTTAAGCAAGATTAATACCGTTTGAGTCCATGGATAATGCTGGGAGCATCTGGCGCAATCTGTGCTTTGCTGGAGAGGGCAGGTGTAGTGCAGTATGGTACAAGTCTAAAAATGATATCTGTTCTGTAAACTACGTTTTGAGGAACAGGGGTCGTGGGTGAGTTGAACAAGGCTTTGCCCTTAAATAAGCAGTGAAAGCCATACACTTTTATCCTTTCAGTATCCTGAGGCTCAAATCACTTGCCCCGGCAGAGTGGGTAAGCAGCCCTACTGAGATTAT
>JAIWFS010000027.1:0-9085 GCA_048631505.1 archaeon
CTTTTTCGAGCCCATCAATTTTGATCAGAAATTTGTTTTAAATATCGATCTTTGGAATTGGTATTTCCCTGCTTACCCGGGTTGAGGGAGGTAACCCCATTAAAAAAACAAATGGAAAACAAGCGATCCAGGATATTTTCGATCTTGCGGATGTTCGGATTAACGGGAACAGGCCCTGGGACATCCAAGTCCGAAACCTGTCATTCTATGAAAGGGTTTTAGCCGGAGGCTCTCTTGCGTTGGGAGAAACTTATATGGATGGCTGGTGGGACTGTGAAGCCCTGGATCAATTCTTTTATAAAATCATGGACGCAAGATTGGATAAAAAGGTTAAAAAGTCAAAGCAAGTCTTATGGGCCATTCTCAAGGCTAAGATAATGAATGCACAAAGCAGATCAAAGGCTTATGAAATTGGAAAGCGGCATTATGACATCGGCAATGATATTTTCTCTATTATGTTAGACAAAGGCATGAACTATTCTTGCGGCTATTGGAATAAAGCAGGAACCCTTGATAAGGCACAAGAGGCAAAGCTGGACTTAATCTGCAGAAAAACGGGTTTAAAGCCTGGCATGAAGGTTCTGGATATCGGGTGTGGCTGGGGCGGCTTTGCAAAATACGCAGCAGAAAAATACGATGTCAGGGTGCTTGGAATAACCGTTTCCCGGGAACAAGTAGAATTCGCCAGGAAGTTCTGCAAGGGACTTCCTGTTGAAATAGAATTGCAGGATTACCGAAAGTTAAAAAAAGAATTTGACCGTATTATTTCAATTGGCATGTTTGAACATGTGGGTCCCAGAAATTACAGGACCTATATGAAAGTTGTCCATCGTTGCCTCACTTCCGATGGGCTGTTTTTATTGCATACGATTGCGGGAAATTCTTCTGTAAGCTCAACAGATCCCTGGATTAATAAATATATTTTTCCAAATTCGATACTGCCATCGCCAAAACAAATCACTTCAGCAGCAGAAGGGGTATTCGTACTTGAAGACTGGCATAGTTTTGGCCAGTATTATGATAAAACGTTAATGACCTGGTACGGCAATTTCACGAAAAACTGGGGCAAAATTAAAGACACGTATGATCAAAGATTCTATAGAATGTGGACATACTATCTTCTTTCATGTGCGGGCAGTTTCCGGTCAAGAAGGAATCAGTTGTGGCAAATTGTATTTTCTAAAAAAGGAATACAAGGGGGCTATCAAAGCATCCGCGAGTAAATCGTAAATCGTTGTTTCTAAAACAACTTGTAAATGGGAGGCTGTCCGAGAAAGAAAAAATATTAAAATACCACGCCCATAGGACGGGGGGCTCTACAAGGAGATTCTGCTGCCTAACGCTCTTTTTCAATCTTCGGGTTGAGTTCCTCTCTGAGCCAGTCTGCAAAGAGATTGATCCCTACCACCAGCAGAACCAAAGCGGCCCCTGGAAAGACCACGAGCCACCACATGCCTGCATATATGTAGTCTTTCCCGATAGCGATCATCATTCCCAATGATGGTTCCGTGAGGGGGACACCCACGCCCAGGAAGCTCAGGGTCGCTTCCAGCATGATGACTACGGCCAGATCCACGGCCATGACCACGAAAATGGGGGGGATAGCATTTGGGAAAAGGTGCTTCAAGAGAAGCCTGAGATCCCGCGCCCCGGTAGCTTTGGCAGCCAGGATATAGGCCTCCTCTTTGACCTCGAGAACGCTGCCACGCATGGTTCGTGCATACTTGACCCAATCCGCGATGCAGATGGCGATTATGACCACCAGTACCCCGCGCTCTTTAAACAGCCCCAGCAGAAGAAAGGCCATCAACGTTGTGGAGAAGGAGAAGAAGGTGTCGGCCACCCTCATAATCACTGCATCCAGGTGCCCTCCATAGTAACCGGACAGGAGGCCCATGGTGATGCCAAAGGTTCCGGCGATGAGGACCACCCCGAATCCCACGATCAACGATGTCCTGCATCCATAAAGGACGGTGCTCAGGATGCCCCGCCCCTGATCATCGGTTCCCAAAAGAAACGGGGCTTCCCCTCCTTCCATCCAGAGAGGGGGCTTCAGAAAGTGCTCGAGGCTCACCTTCTCGAGGTCATACGGATCCTGGGGCGCAATCCATGGCGCAAAAACAGCGGCCACAATAAAGACCACGAGCAGGAAGCTTCCCACAAGGGCGGACGGGTCATGAAAAAAGTCATAGATGATCTTTGATCTGAAGAATCGTTTAGTCATAGCGAATCTTCGGGTTCAAAAATGCGTAGAGAATGTCTACGATGATATTGAGGCTCAGAATGATGAGTGCAGCCAGCATGATGTATGTGACGATAACGGGCTGATCTGTCTCATAGATGGAGATCAGCAAGAGATTTCCCATCCCAGGCCACTGGAAGATGGTTTCCGTGACAATGGAAAAGGCGATCAGTTCCCCAAATTGAAGTCCCGTCATGGTCACTACCGGGATGAGTACATTTCTCAAAGCATGTTTGAAGATTACCTTCCTGGGAGGGAGCCCCTTGGACCAGGCCGTCTTGATATACTCTTCGGTCAGCACCTCGCGCATGCCCGCCCGGGTCAAACGCAATAACACGGCAAGCTGGTACATCCCCAGTGTGAAGGCCGGCAGAATGAGATGACTGATCCCGCTCCAGGTCAAAAAACCGGTCCGCCAGAAGCCGATCCTGACCGTGTCTCCCCGGCCAAAGGCAGGAAGAACCCCCAGGTAAACGGCAAAGATCATGATGAGCACAATCCCCATGAGAAAGGTAGGGGTGGAGATGCCCCCCAGCGAACCTGCCATGATGAATCGATTCCTGAGGGCATAGGGTTTCAGGGATACGAGAACGCCCAGTCCGACGCCAAGCACAAAGGCAATGAAGATAGCCGTTGTGGCTAGCTCAGCGGTGGCAGGAAGGCGTTCCAGTATGAGGCCCAAGGCCGGAATGCGGCTTACGTAAGACTTGCCGAAGTTGCCCTGGGCGGCATTAAAAATGAAGCGTGTATATTGAACGTAAAATGGTTTGTCGAGGCCAAAGGCCTCCCTCACCATCTCCCGCTCCTGAATCGTAGCATACCTTCCGGCGAGGGACAAGACAGGGTCTCCCACATAGCGGAAGATGATGAAGCAGATGAAGGAGACGGCCAGGAGAACGAACGCACCTTGAATCAGCCTTCGCAAAATGTAAGTGCCCATGGCTATTTAAAGGCGGAACCGTATGTAAACGGCCCCGCCTTCTTCAGTTAGAAGTTATTCCTTGGAGATCTCCTTGAAGATGATCCATCGGTCAGCCCGAGGCTGGAACTTAATCCCTTTGCCCTTCTGGATCGCATACATATCCTGCTGGTAATGCAGGGGGATCCATGCGATCTTATCTACCATGGCCATCTTGTTCAGATCCTGGATTACCTGGAGGCGCTTGCCCTGGTCAACAATGCCGGCAGTGGACTCCAGAAGAAGGTCCATGGTGACATCGCTGAATTTGGTTCCATTCCAGCCCCCAAAACCCCTTTCCGCGTCTCGGGTATGGATCAGCTTGAAATAGGTCCTGGCCATATCAAAGGCGCCGTCAAACCATCCGATGAGATAGAAGTCTAGCTTGCCCCCTGTGACCTCCGGGAAAAAGATGGATTTGGGCTTGACGTCCAGGTTGGCCTTGATGCCCACCTTGGCCAGATACTTCACCACCGCCTCTGCGATCTTTTCGTCCTGCACATACCGGTCGTTGGGACCGGCCAGGGTAATCTCGAAGCCCTTTTCATACCCGGCTTCCTTCAGGAGTTTCTTGGCCATTTCCGGGTTGTAGGCTAAACGCTTCAAGGTGGGGTTGTACCCGATGGTGGGGGGATCCGGGATTTGCGCCGCTGGTGCGGCATGGCCCCTCATGATCTTTTCGATAATCTCATCCTCATTGATGGCCATATACATGGCCTTACGAACACGAATGTCTGCCGTAGGGCTTCCCGGCTTGTTGCCCAGCGCCAGAAAGATGGCCCTTCGGGCCGGACGGGTGATCACCTCGAGCTTCGGATTCTGGACAACTTTTTTATACAACTCCACGGGAACGCCAGAGACCAGATCAGCCTGCCCGGAGACAAGGGCGGCAAAGCGGGTCGAAGACTCCGTAATGGCCCTCAAATCTACATTCTTGATGGGCGGGGCCCCTTCCCAATAGTCCTCGTTGGCCGCCATTTTGAGATACGACCCCTTGACCCACTCCACAAACTTGTAGGCACCGGTTCCGATGGGTTTGACCCCCACCTCTGCCTGGTCCCTGGCCTCTGTCGACTCCTTGTCCATCATATAGATCTGATGGAGATTGTTGGCGAACCACTGAGTCGGTTCCTTGGTCTTGATGACCACAGTGTAATCATCTATGATGTCGATTGATGCAATGCTTTTCCCGGTGTTGATGAACTCGGATACCTCCGGGTTGGATAGCCGCTCGAAGCTGAACTTCACGTCCTCGGCGGTAAAGGGGTTGCCATTATGGAACTTGACTCCCTTTCTGAGGTAGAACTTCCAGGTAAGAAGATCAGGATGCTCGTATCGCACGGCCAGTGCCGGGGCAAGGTCTCCCACCGGGCCCTTCCGCTGAAGAAGCCCATCAAAAAAGTTGGCCATCACCGAGAGGTTGCAGTCCGCATCAGAGCCATTTGGGTGCATGGTCCTGGGTGGAGCGTCCACGGCGATCACAATGGCTGACCCGATGGCTTGTCCTGTGAAACCAAACAGGGCTCCTACGAAGATGCCCACTAGCAATAGAAAAATAACTTTTTTCATTTTTGTCCCTCCTTTTTTTAGTGGTTTCTTTACATTACAAGTTTGACTGAATTACTCACCTCCTTTCATGTCTCAGAATGATCCAAAAAGAATGCGCCTCTATAGAATACAACGCATAACAGAAGGTCACAACAAAAAAAGAGCCAAACAGAAAAAGAATGCTAATCGATGAACTCGTAACCCGAACCCCGTAACATTCCATGTACAAGACAGAAACTCAGGTTTCAATAAAACTCTTTTATTCTCAACAAGTTTTAAAATTTGCGATATATTTAACTCAATATAAATAGCAGGCTACATAGTGATCGCCCCCAATGTCCTTTAACGCTGGTTCACCTTGATCGCATCCCTCCATTCTATGGGCACACCTGGGATGAAAATAGCAGCCCGAGGGCGGATTGATCGGGCTCGGCACATCTCCTTTTAGAATGGTCCTATCTTTGACTGCCCTCGGATCCGGTACCGGAACGGCTGTCAGCAAGGCCTGGGTATAGGGATGCTGAGGGCTGATGTACAGATCGCGGTAGAAGGCCGTCTCCACAATTTTCCCCAGATACATCACGGCAATGCGATCGCAGATATACTCCACCACAGCCAAATCATGGGCGATGATGATGTAGGAAAGTTGGAACTCTTCCTGGAGGTCGATCAGGAGATTCATAATCTGGGCCTGGATTGAGACATCCAGGGCCGAGACGGGCTCATCTCCGATGATTAGCTGGGGGTTCAGGGTCAGGGCCCGGGCAATCCCGATCCTTTGCCGCTGCCCGCCACTGAATTCATGGGGATAGCGCCGGCCCTGTTCAGGGGTGAGGCCCACTTTTTCCAGCAGATAGGCGATTCGATCCTTCCTTTCGCGGCCCTGATACACCCCGTGGATCTCCATGGGATCACTGAGGATCTGGTTCACTGTCATTCGAGGATTGAGAGAGGAGTAAGGGTCTTGAAAGATGATCTGCATCTCCTTTCTCAACCCCCTCAACTGGGATTTGGACATCTGGAATACCTTCATCCCTTGAAATGTGACCTTTCCGGCAGTGGGCTCGATCAGCCTTAAGATGGCCATGCCTGTTGTGGTCTTGCCGCATCCACTTTCACCCACCAATCCGATGGCCTCACCCTTCCTCAGCGTCAATGAGACCCCGTCTACGGCATATACGTAACCTACAGTCCGGGAGAGAAGACCTTTCTTGATAGGAAAATGGACCTTTAAATCGTCAACAGTCAGAAGCGCTTCCAATCCAATAGTCCTCGTTTAATGATCCTAGTAAAGCCAGCACCTGACACGATGGCCCCCGCCTAATTCGGTCAGTTCAGGTGCCTTTTCCTGACAAATTGCCATGGCCTCCGGGCATCGAGGATAAAAGCTGCATCCGGGCGGCAATTCATAAAGACTTGGAACGATACCCGCGATTTCCTTAAGGCGCTGGCGACCGTATCGGGACCTCTCACCCAGCTTTGGAATGGATTTGAGAAGCCCCCGTGTATAGGGATGTCTTGGGTCTTCAAAAATGGCCAGGATTTGACCCTCCTCCACCACCTTGCCTGCATACATCACTACAATTCGCTGGGCGATTTCTGCAATCACTCCAAGATCGTGGGTGATCAGCATAATGGCCGCATCAAAGTCCTTTTTTAGCTGCATCATCAGATCAATAATCTGTGCCTGAATAGTTACGTCCAGGGCGGTAGAGGGTTCGTCAGCAATCAGAATTTCCGGATTACACGAAAGGGCCATGGCGATCATGGCCCTCTGCTGCATGCCTCCTGAAAGCTGATGAGGGTATTCATGAACTCTTTTCTCCGGAGATGGAATCTGGACCACCCTGAGCATCTCGACAGCTCGTTCCCAACTCTTCTTCTTACCGAGTCTCTGATGAAGGACAAACATCTCAGAGATCTGGTCTCCGATGGTAAAGACAGGGTTAAGGGATGCCATAGGTTCCTGGAAGATCATGGAGATCCGTTTGCCTCGAATGGCTCTCATTTGCCTCATGGTGAGATCGGGGAGGTTAACACCATCAAAGAGGATTTTTCCGTGGACAATTTTACCGGGCGGCTCTGGTATGAGCCGCATGACGGACAGGGCAGTGACGGTTTTTCCGCAACCAGACTCGCCGACCAGCCCAAGGGTTTCCCCCTTGTCCAGGTAAAAGGACACATCGTCCACTGCCTTGGCTACGCCCTCAAATGTGTAGAAGTATGTTTTGAGCCTTTGGACATCAAGAAGATGTGGATGATGATTCATGATCGATCCTGGAATGATAGTAATGATGCCTTATAAAGTGGCAAAGCAGGAAACCTGAGGCTTTACCTCGCATAAAGAAGGGAAACATGGTCCTAATCAATCTCAGATCGAGGGGTCAGTTGCGCAGATCTCTTCATAAACTCATCAAGTATGTGGTAGAGCTCGTAGACGCTTTCAATATTTACGTGCTCGTCTTTAGAATGCTGGGTTTGGTCACCATCAGCGCCCCACACAATCCCTTTGATTCCATGTTCAACGAGAAATCGAGCATCGCTCGCACCGTGCTCAAATCCAACTTCCGTATTCTTTGCAATATCAAGAAGCAGCTCAAGGTAAGGCGAATCGCCGCCAAAGAAAAGTGGTTCCTTGGTCTCGACTACAAGATCGCCTTGTATTTTTCCTTGCATCGTTTCAATAAGCTCGTCCATGTTGTCATTTTCAGTATAACGTATATCGAAAAAAGCCTCGGCGTAATCCGGGACTTGATTATGCGATTTTCCCGCGTGGATAACGCTGAAATTCGATGTCCTGTGCCAGTGATCCGGGGTTGACTGTTCGAAATATGTCCTCAATTTCATGTAGTCTTCAATCAGTTTTTCAATGGCGTTTTCACCCAGCCATGGCCTTGCACCATGGGCTGCCTTGCCTTGGGAGACAAGCTTGAGTTTAAGGAGCCCTTTTTCTTTTACCACGATTTTGTGGACGCCACCTCCATCCAGAGCAATGCAGAAATCGGCTTTAACCTCCTGAAGTGACCTTTTTGCTCCATTGAAACCACCAATCTCTTCGTCACCGGTTATCAACACGCCAAATGGCAGGTCTTCCTGCCCTTTATTTTGCTTTCGAACGTTCTCCAGGTGTTCTTTTAATAGAACCAATGAAAGCGCAGCGGCATATTTGTCGTCAAGACTCCCTCGGCCATAAAGTTTTCCATTTTTTTCCACAGGGTCAAATAGCTCATCAGGTCCATCAACGACATCAATGTGAGCCATCAACAGTATGGGAACAAAGCCACTTTGTGGAAGAACCAGAATCGAAGGAATACCATTGTAGTCAAGGTGCCTGTAATTCGCACCACAATCTCTTAAATATCCCTCTATGAAGTCAGCACACCCTGCAATCTCTTGTGGATTTGAGTGCATTGACTTGAATCGTATGAGCTTTTTGGTAAGATGAATGAGTTCTTCCATTGCAATCACTGACCGCTGTCCTTAGCAATAAAGAGTTTTTGGCCCGGGTAGATGAGTTGTTTTGTACTCAGGTTGTTGAGGCGAAGCAACTCGGCTACCGAAATGCCGTATTTCTGGGCAATCCCGTAAGGGCTGTCACCGGAACGCACCACGTGGTACCGCCTTTTGGCCTCAGGAGTCCCTTTTTTCTTATCAGCACGTGGGGGTTCTGTCTTCACAGCAACCGGAGTCGGTGTTTTCCGCAGCGTTTTGACTTCCTTGGATACGTTTTCCAGTCTTTTTGCCAGGGATTGCCCGGATCTATCCAGCTTTGCAATGGATTTCTTTAGATTCTCTTCCTGTTTCTCAAGCTGAACAATTCTTTCATACATTCCCTCAAGGCGTTCTAATCTCTCCTCAATTCGATCAATCCGGGGCTGGATAGAAGATCGTTGTTCTGTTGCCACATTACTGCCGCCCCCAAACAATAAGGCAATGACGGCAATAAAAAGGATAATGACTCCACCCCAAAGGATCAGGATTTTCCTTTTTGGTTTTGAATCAAGCGATTCTCTGGGGCGTTCGGGGTTTTCATTGTTTGCTGCATACCCGAGGTCATCAGCAAGTCCTTCCATTAGATCCTTCATTTCTTTTTCAGGGCTATCGTTCATCCATCACTCCTTAAAAAAGTCCAACTTTCTCATTGACAAGAAATCCTTTTGCCTGCAAAAATGTGATATAAAATAAATCTATAAGTCAAATTACCACCCCCAGAGGAGGTGGCTTGTTTTTGTTGGTCCTGGAAGGTACGCTGATTTAAGTGCCTAAAGTGCCTAAAGTTTAAAGTGCCTAAAGTTAAGGAACTTCGTGACTTTTTTAAAAGACTGGCTTCATTAAGG
>JAIWFS010000028.1:0-9059 GCA_048631505.1 archaeon
AATGCGTAAATTGTCAGTGACTCGATCAGGGCCAGACCGATGAACATGGTAACAGTGAATTTACCGGCAAGCTCGGGGTTGCGTGCAGTCGCATCAAGGCAACCCTTGGCGCAATGGCCCATACCAACACCGCATCCGGATGCGGCGATACCGACGGCAAGACCTGCAGCCAGGACCGAGGCAGCCATAAGGAACCCCATGTGGCCACCTTTTTCGATGTCACCATCAGCAGCCAACGCCAGACCGACAAAGCCCAAAACCATTAATACCGATAAAACAGAAACCAGAGAAACTTTTTTCACGTCATTCCCTCCTGTGTGAAATAAAATATGTTTAATTTGGCCTTCTTCGCTAAGTTATTAATGTCCTTCCGCCATGGCCTCCACTGAGTACACAATGGAAAGCATCATGAAAATAAACGTCTGAATCAGACACACCAGGCAACCCAGAACCATGATCGGCAACGGTGCCAGATAAGGCCCGGCCAGCATAAACAGCAGACCAAGGAGGATCTCCTTGGATACCATGTTCCCAAAGAGTCGTATGGAGAGCGAAAGGATACGACCGATATGACTAAAAATTTCTATGGGTATCATGACAGGGGCCATAGCCGGAACGGGACCCATGAAATGCTTGAGATACTTTATTCCATGAAACCTGAACCCTAAGGCATGGTATGTAAATATTGAGACAGCGGTGAGAGCCAGTGTCGTGTTGAGGTTGGCAGTAGGGGACATAAAGCCCGGAATCAACCCCATGTAGTTGGAGAGAAGTATCAGATAGGCAAATGTGGCAACCATCGGAAAGATGATCATGGCCTTCTTCCTGTCATGGGTCTGATCATAGAGAAAGTCATCAAGACCTCCCACAAAGGCCTCCATGACGTTCTGCATACCGGTAGGAATCATCTCCATTCTGCTGGTAGCTGCCTTGGCCAGGACAATACAAAGAATCATGGCAAGATAGCTATACTGCATGTGCGGGGCAAGAACCTTTGCAAGTACTCCCTCTCCCCCATGGGCAGGCAGCCCGATGGCATCCAATAAAATACTCAAAAACAGTAACGGGTGTTCCATGGCTAGACAGCCTCCTTAAAACGAACTCTTTGAATCACCATAGCCAATAATAAGATATAAAAGTTTATCACCACAACCGAAAGGCCTATAAGAAACCCTATGGGTGAAACTAATTTAGGAAATACTAAAAAGGCCACTGTCACCGCCAGGGTAATAAGCCCCAATCTGACAGCAAGCCCTCCGTAATAAACAATTATGGTATGCCAGCGCACCATGCGCTTGCAATCGCGCTCAAGCCCCATACAATTTAGATTGGCTATAAACCCGCCGACCAGGATACCGGTGACCATATCAAGAGAAGATACCACATTGGCCACAACCACCATCAAAACCAAAAGTATCCAGTTAGCACACTTATAGTACTTTATGAAATGCTCGTCTATATGTCCGCTGATTACTGCCTTAAACATCGTCTTTACGACCTGGCGTGTGTGCCCCTGGCTGGTCTTTCCCCTTTTTCTCCCCGGGTTCCTTGCTAAAACGCTTGGTCAGGACAAGAAAATTCTTAACAGCCCCGGCAACCCCAAAAAAAAAGCAGATAATGGTAAGCCAATGACTCTGCCCATCAAATAGCCAGGCATCCAGATAATGCCCCGTAATCACCCCGGCAAAGATGGAAAAAACCACGGACATCGCAATAGCACTGGCAACACTGAGACTGCGAAACTGCGATGCCAGTTCCTCTCTTATAGTGCCCATGTATCACCATAACTTATTTGCCGACAGGCTACTCCGTTAACCAAACTGAACGGGGCCTCATTCATTTTAATATCATTAAAAAACTCCCCAAAAGCCTTCCTGGAGAATTGGATTATCAATTAGCATAGGAAAACACAACTGTCAATCCATTTGTATCAAACCGGCCCCTGATTTCCCTTTTAAGGTAACCGTTCACACTCCTTTAGACAGGGATTGAATAATTACTCCCTAAGCAAGATTCTTGAATGCGGATTCAGCATCCTTGAGAGTCTCTTCAATCACATCCCATCCGTGGGCCAGGGAGACAAAACCTGCCTCAAATTGGGATGGAGCCAGATAAACCCCCTCCTCCAGCATATGCCTGAAAAAGCGGGCATAAAGGTCAGTATCGGACTTAAGGGCAGCCTCAAAATCAACAACAGGACCTCTTTGACCAAAAAAAGTCGTCATCATGGACCCCATACGCTGCAGACAGCAGATTACCCCATGTCGCTTGGCTAGGTCCACAAGACCATTTTCCAGGGCCTCTGCCCTTTCTTCCAGGACTTCATAGAATCCCGGACGGCTCACTACATCAAGGGTTGCAAGGCCGGCCGCAGTGGCAAGTGGATTCCCGGACAAGGTCCCCGCCTGATACACAGGACCCACAGGGGCTATCTTTTCCATGATCTCCTGTTTGCCGCCATAGGCCCCTACGGGCAATCCCCCACCAATTATCTTTCCAAGACAGGTAAGGTCCGGCATTACTTGAAAATACTCCTGGGCCCCACCCGGAGCCAGCCTGAAACCAGTAATCACCTCGTCAAATATGAGAACTATGCCCTTTTCTTCGGTCCAGTCCCGCAGTTTAGGGAGAAAGTCCTCTCTTGGTGGGACCACGCCCATATTGGCAGGGACTGGTTCCACAATAATCGCTGCTATCTCATCCCCCTCTCTGTCCAGGACAGTCTTGAGGGCCTTTAAATCATTAAAAGGCACAGCCAGTGTATTGGATACAACCTCCTCAGGCACTCCCGGACTTCCCGGAATACCAAGGGTCGCCACCCCGGAGCCGGCTTTCACCAGGAAGGAATCCGCATGTCCGTGATAACAGCCATCAAATTTCAAGATCTTCTTTCGGCCTGTATATCCCCTGGCCAGACGGATAGCACTCATGGTGGCCTCTGTGCCTGAGTTTACCAGCCTCACCTGCTCAATGGACGGCACAAGCTCAACTATTTTCTGCGCCAGAGCCACTTCACGCCAGGTCGGCACTCCGAAACTGGTACCGGATTCCAGGGCCTCCGCGACTGCCGCCTTTACCTCAGGGTGTGCATGCCCGATAATCATCGGACCCCAGGAGCAGACATAGTCGATATACTGGTTCCCATCTACGTCGTATAAGCGGCAACCCTCTCCCTTCTCTACAAATATGGGATCACAGCCCACTGACTTGCATGCGCGTACCGGGCTGTTTACTCCGCCCGGAATCAGCTCCTGGGCCTTTTGGAAATAACTATTTGACAGGTGATGATGGTGCATTTGGCCCTCCTCTTTTGTGCAAGGATATTCAATAACGCTTAGGCAATCACATGCGCATAATTCGCAAGAATCTTCTCTTACCCACTTTCAAGACCGTTTGGGGCGCCTGGACCTCAATTTCCTCAGACTGCACCTTGTTACCATCAATGCTGACCGCACCCTGTTTGATGAGTCGTCTGGCATCAGAGGTACTTTCCACAAGACCAGCCTCCTTGAGAACTTTGGGAAGATAGATTGTCTTTTCGTCTGGAGATAGCTTGAACTCCGGGATGTCATCAGGGACCTCTCCCCTGCTGAACTGGGCCTCAAAATTTGCTTTTGCAGCCTCTGCGGCCCGAGCGCCATGAAATCTTTCCACCAGCTCCTGTGCAAGCCGTGTCTTCACATCCTTGGGGTGAAGACGACCGTCGGCAATCCCGTCCTTAAGCCCTTTTATCTCATCCAGATCAAGACTGCTCAGCAATTCAAAGTACCTGAACATCAGATCATCTGAAACGGACATAAGCTTTCCAAACATATCCTGAGGCGGTTCGGTAATCCCGATATAATTGCCCAGAGACTTGCTCATCTTCTGGACCCCGTCCAGCCCTTCAAGAAGCGGCATGGTTATTACAACCTGGGGTTCCTGACCGTACTCTTTTTGTATGTGTCGCCCTACCAACAGGTTAAAAGTCTGGTCAGTGCCCCCAAGCTCAATGTCTGCCTTTATAGCTACAGAGTCATAGCCCTGGATCAGGGGATAGATAAATTCATGTATTCCTATGGGCTTTTGGGCCTGAAAGCGCTTCTTAAAATCATCCCTCTCCAGCATCCTGGCCACAGTATGCTTGGCACACAGACGGATCATGTCTATGGACTTGATCTCCTGCATCCACACACTGTTAAAGACAACCTCAGTCTTTTCCGGGTCCAGGATCTTAAAGATCTGCTCTTTATATGTCCCGGCATTCTCCTGTACCTGCTGAGGAGTGAGGGGAGGCCTTGTCTCGGACTTTCCGGATGGATCTCCTATCAAACCGGTAAAATCTCCTATGAGGAACATCACACGGTGGCCAAGATCCTGGAAATGCTTCATCTTCTGTATAAGTACTGTATGTCCCAGGTGCAGATCAGGGGCGGTTGGATCAAAACCAGCCTTGATCCTTAAGGGTATGCCGGTCTTAATGGCTCTTTTCAGTTTACCCTCCAGCTCATTCTCATCGAGAACCTCCACAGTCCCCCTATGAATGAGCTCCATGGCCCTTTTCAGATCCTGCTCCATGTTATGTACACCTATTTCGCGTAATCCACGGCCCTTGTCTCCCGTATCACTGTCACCTTGATTTGACCGGGATAACTCAATTCACTCTCTATCTTTTTTGCCACCTCCCGGCATAGAAGCGGAGTTTCTGCATCAGATACCTTGTCACTGAGAACAACTATGCGTATTTCACGGCCTGCCTGGATGGCATAGGACTTCTTGACACCTGCAAATGACTTGGCAATACCCTCCAAATCTTCCAGGCGCCGCACATAGCTCTCAAGCATTTCCCGCCTGGCCCCGGGCCTTGCTCCTGAAAGGGCATCCGCAGCCTGTACAAGGACCGCCATTACTGTATCTGGCTTCACATCTTCGTGATGTGCTGCAATGGCATGTACGATATCCTGAGACTCACCATACTTCTTAGCCAGATCGGCACCTATAATGGCATGCGGTCCTTCTACTTCATGGTCCACAGCCTTCCCGATGTCATGAAGCAGTCCGGCCCGTTTTGCCTTCTTAACGTTGACACCCAACTCAGAAGCCATTATCCCACAAAGAAAAGCGACTTCGATAGAATGCTGCAACACATTCTGGGCATAGCTGGTACGGAAACGAAGTTTGCCTAAAAGCTTTATTAGTTCAGCATGAATCCCATAGGCTCCAATATCAAAAGCAGCCTGTTCTCCCGTCTCCCGAATGGTATTATCTATTTCTTTTTCTACCTTTTTTACCACCTCTTCAATGCGGGCTGGGTGAATTCTGCCATCAGCAATCAGCCTCTCAAGGGCAATCCTGGCCACTTCTCTACGCACTGAATTGAAACCGGACAAAAGAACGGCTTCAGGAGTATCATCAATGATGAGATCTATGCCGGTAGCTGCCTCTATAGCCCGGATATTTCTACCCTCCCGGCCTATTATACGGCCTTTCATCTCGTCACTAGGCAAGTGTACTACTGAAACAGTCCGCTCAGCTATATATTCACCTGCATACCTGGCTATGGCCAGTGATATTATCTCCTTGGACCTTTTCTCCGCAGTATCCTTGGTCTCTGTCTCTATCTTTTTAATCAGTTTAGACGCGTCCTGTCTAACATCTACCTCTAATGTCTCGAGCAGACAGTCCTTGGCCTCCTGAACCGACATACCTGATATCTTTTCAAGCTGGCTCCTCTGTTTATTTACCAAGTCCTTTATCTCTTTTCCCTTTTCCTTGAGGGTATGCTCTAACTGCTGTAATGCTTTTTCCTTCTCAAGGACCTCAATTTCCTTGTGGTCAACCAGCTCATATTTGCGATTTACCTGCTGCTCTTTTTGCTGTAGACGCCCTTCTTGACTGTGCAGTTCGACCTTCCACTCCTTTATCTGGTTCTCGGCCTCTTTTTTTAATTGAAATGTTTCCTCCTGTCCCTGGATCCTGGCTTCCTTAAGCAGTCTCTCTGCCTCTGCAAGGGCATCTTTCTTTAAGCGCTCAACTTCCTCTTTTATTGAATCAACTGTGTCAACAGTCCTGCGTTTGGTAAGCCATATGCCTGCCGCTAAGCCAACACACAGGCCCAAAATGGTCGAAACTAAAAGGTAAGAAAATTCCATGATGGGTGGCACCTCCCTTCCATATAGGATGGCCACACCCCATCTCGACTCCCTTGTGGAGCGTCTGATGACGGTTACATACGGATTTTGGCAGGCGGTTGAAATCCGGGCCGGGATCGACCCAAAAAATGTGCTGTGACTATTAAAGGCCCGTCAGGTAGAAAACATCCCTCTTCTGAATCAGTCCAAAGCCTTTTCCCAAGCCCCGAATTAAGATGATCAACTTCGCTTTTTTCGAGTTTTTGCTTAAGAGGATTTTGTTCGCTAAAAAAATCCTCGTTAAAATAGTCCAGCTATTATTGCAAACCGGCCGGATTTCCAAAGACATTTTATGGCATCCTTTAACCATGCAGTCAGGTCCGGCCGTTGCTCAATTTTCCCTAAACACATCACATGGATGTGCAACCTATTACCATATCCGTTTTATATATATGAACCCGAACGGGGTTATAGCCCATATAATCCCCCACTTATGCCGTGTCGACAAAATCTATTGAACCTGGCAAACCAGGTGGGCGTCTCATCCGCTATTCGGGAAAGAGATTTCTCTCCTTCCATCCCTATGCGAAGAGGAGACCCCCTTGTAAAGAGAGTTGGCTCAACAAACTCTGCCAATCACCAACACAGCAGGGGAAAAAACTCAAGTTAAATAGGACACAGATTTTCGCAGATATACACAGATAATAAATTTGACAATCTGTGTCCATCTGTGTCCAAAAATGGCAATACCTATACTATTAATTCTTCTACTTTATTACAATACCACGATATACCAAATTAGGAAACGGGAAAAATAATATAACAAAGATCGCGCTGGATTTTTCTTCCAATTTCCTTAATCCATTGCGGAATCAATTTTGGCAACCAATCGACTGGTTTTGCTAACGACCGTCTCTTTTAATTCCCTCAATTGATGCCTGGCTAATATATAGTCTTTACCTACGTTAAGCATGGCTAAAACCACCATCTTGTGAGGGGCCAAGCCCTTGTTTGAGGTCTCCTGTTCTCTAACCTTCGCTTGAACATATTCTATGACTTCCTTGACATCAACCTCCGGATCATCGGCCTTCAGTTCGTACACCTGACCAAAAAAATTAAATTTTATTTGTGTCGTTTCCAATTTGTCTAGACGCCCAAAGGCATATCAGTTTGACGTGCTGTAGCAGTATCCTCAGCTCCCTGTGAAAATGTACTGACCTGGTCGATTTTACCCAACAGGTCCGAAACCCGAAGACGAACATTTTCCCTCTCTTCTTCAAACTGGGCCAATTTATCTTCGAGTTCCTTTAGCTGCGAAGCCTGTTCCTGTGTCTGTCTGCGAAAATCATCCCGCTCAGACACCAATTGTTCACAATATCTTAATAGACTATCGACTTTATCTTCTAATAGATGAAGTTCCTGATCACTCATATGCCCTCTCCCGAATTTAAAAACATTGTAACCGTTCACGGGATTACAACGCCAGTTTTACGGCAACTCACCGAACTGTAAGCGTTTACAGGGTGCTGCAGATGCGAGGCGGAGGGTACGCAGACGTACTCCCTGTACTTCAAGTGCCCGACAACAAAGCAGATGCGGTGCCCTGTGAACGCTTACAAAACATTAAACCCACTGGTTATGCATACGTCAACCCCATACGACACAAAGCACAATCCGTGCTTTGCAGTGAATAATTGCCGCAGTATGCGTTAACCCTGGAATTCCCTCTGGCCGGGCATGTTAATTAACTTACTGAAAGGAGGTATTGTGCTGCCGGGCGGCACTTGCACCCCTTCAAGATAACTGAAGGCACCCAGTTTTGCCCCTTTACCCACTGTTGTCCTCCCCTTAAGGACCACATGGGGACCGATTGTGACGTCCCGGGACAGCATGACATCCGGCTCTATATAGACAGATTCATAAAGCTCGAAACTCACCCCGAATTCCATCCAGCTTTTTCTTATCCTATCCAACAAAATAGTCTCTGCCCTGGCAAGGTCCATCCTCGAATTGACTCCCCAGGCCTCATCCTCAGTAGCAGCACTGACAGCCCCAACGGCTATGCCCTTAGACACCGCTATACTCACTATATCGGTCAGATAATACTCCCTCTGGATATTATCGCAGCCAATAGCATCAAGGGCATCAAATAAAAAATCCGAATCAGCCGCATATATTCCTGTATTTATCTCAGTTAGCAGTCTCTGGGCCTCTGTGGCATCCTTCTCTTCGACTATTCCTTGAATTTGAGCCCCTTCGGACACAGACCTGAGCACCCGTCCGTATCCGCCTGGATCTTTCAGGTGCGCAGTCAGTAAAGAAAGAATCCTTCCGGAACTTGCATGATCTTCCATAAAAGAGGCAAGAGTACTTTCTTTCAGTAAAGGCGTATCACCACAAATAATCAAAACATTGCCACAGAACTCTCCCAAAGCCGCCTTTGCACACAATGCCGCATGGCCTGTGCCGAGCTGCTGCTCCTGCACTACCAGATTAACATCGTACTCTGTCAGATAATCTCTAACAAGGTCGCTGCCATGGCCCGTTACCACGACCCTGGAAGCAATATCCAGATTCCTTAACAGGCCCAGGACATGTCCGATAAGGGGCTTTCCAAGTAGGTTATGCATTACCTTCGGGATCTCTGATTTCATCCTGGTTCCCTTGCCGGCTGCAAGTATAATAGATGCCCAGGGCCGATTGCCCTCTGAAACGGAATTTTCTATCATGGGAAGAGATCCTAAGGAAATAAAAAGGGCAAGCACACGGCTTGCCCCTTAGTACGGAACTATGTCATGAAAAGGAGGTCCTACTGATCTAGTGACCCGCTATCTGGATCCTTGTAAGCGCCCTGGCAAAGGCTGCCTGGGCACGCGCAAGGTCAATTTCTCCCTTTCGTGCCTCAGCCTCCTGCAATCTGCGCTCAGCCCTCTCCTTGGCCTTAAGGGC
>JAIWFS010000029.1:0-9046 GCA_048631505.1 archaeon
TAGTCAAAGGTCGAGAAGACGAACTTGCCAGAGTAATTGAAAATTATCTGATGACGCTGCTTGAGAGACAGAAATAGACTGTGTAGCCCCAGAAAAAATGCATTATTCATCTTTTCACGTCCCCAATTCCCGCCAATTCCCTCCGCCAATTTCCCGCGTTATTTCTCCATCGCCGCGGCAACCATGGCCTGCACGTTCTCGATCTTTGCATTGGCCGGGATATCGCACCCTGACTGAAGAATGAATCCTTCGGGACCGATCTCCCTTATGAGTCTGCGGCTGTAGTTGTAGACCTCTTCGGGGCTTCCAAAGGCAAAAAGGGAGGCCGGAACATCACCCATCAGGCACATGTGACGCCCCAGGATGTCCTTGGCTCTAAAGATATCCGTGTCCCCGTCAAGGGCCATGATAATCTTTCCTTTTGGGAATTCACGAAACCTTCCCAGTTCCCGCTTCCAGTTGGAATCCAGATGAAGCAGGGGGATGAGGCCGGAGTCGAGCACCTCGTTTACGATACACCTGAAATACGGCCACACAAAGCGCTCCCACATCTCGGACGAGATCATGGACGGCGCTGTCCGCCATCCGCCCACCCAGGCCACTGGATATCCGCGTTCGAAATTTTTTTCCGCGGTGTTTCTTGCAAGATGAGGCACGATCTCGTCCATTACCGCCACGACCTTGTCGGGAATTTCGACAAGATCCATGAAGAACTTTTCGAGCGAACGCCCGCCACATAATAGCTCGAACGGCGACGTCACATCCCCGCCACTCAAGACCGGAACCCCCTGTTCCGCCCATAGGCCCAGAACGTCAATTCCTTCCTGGTTCTCGGGCAGCAGACCGGGCTCAGCATCGTCAAATACGCGACTGGAAAGAAATTCCTGGAAAAATGCTTTCCAGCCAATGTCCAGTATACGGTCGTAGTCCTCCCGCGTCATCAGTTCGCTTTCAAGCACCTGCCATATCTCGTCTGGCGGCAGGTCGATTCCGGGCACTCGGACCTTGGCACCGAAAGAATAACTCAGTCCATAGGGCGAAAAAGAACCGTAGTTGATGGCTTCCCCGCCCCCGACACGTCTGAAGCCTTCGATCATGGTTTGCGTAGCCCTGGCAGGCGTACTGACGAACTCGGCCATGGGAGTGTCGGTAACGAGAGCGGCAAAACCGGCGTACTCCAAGACTACGGGAACTCTGTCAGGTCTTTCGAATGAGACGGCCCTCAGTATGCGAGTCTTGCGCTCTTCAAAAATGGAGGCAACATCCATTGATTTACTCCTTATACTCTCCAGTCCGTCAGAGGTTTTACCTAACTGGTGCGGAGTTGGTAAATATATTTTTAATAGGTGTAATAATTTTTTTTAATCAGCCACTCTTTCGCATCCTGGTAATGCTTTCGAATATGTTGCTCTCCTTTTTCAGCATTTTTTTCCTTAATAGCACTCAAAATTTGCCTGTGCTCCTTAATAGTGGCTTTAACCTGCGCCTCGGAGTAGAAGGTCTGAAGCCGCATCCGATAGGTCTGGAATCGGATGTTTTCCATATAGGGTTGGATTTCTACATTATCACAGGATATATTGGCTATTCAGCTATTACGTAAAACAGCATACTTTTTGATTAAATAGACCTTTTGGCTTTTGCCCGAGTCTCTTCATGCTTTTGGTCATCTTTATCGCCTCGCCAGTGCCTGCTGGTGCTTATGAAATCATAAGTCTCAGGTCTCATCCCTTGGCTGGATTGCGCCTTGTCCGGTCAGTTTTGCTAAAAGATGGAAAAAGATCACGATAACAGCAAAGGGCACAGCCAGGCTGACCCACATGGTCGAGATGCCAAGTGCCGCGGTGGTCCTGTGCCAGGTGCGGACCAGAAAGCCATGGCTGTAATAAAGCACTGGGCCCAGAAAGATCGCTACAGCCAAAGTTCTAAGCCAAAGCGCAGAGACTGCCCAGGCCCGCCGGCCGCTATGAGGCGGCTGGATCAGTCTGGGGTCCTGGTCCGCCCTGAAAGCCACTGTCGCGCCAAGTAGCCCGCCCCAGACCATACAGTAGCGTGCTGCCTCTGCGGTCCAGGGGGGTACTGCCTGAAAGATGTAACGGGCGACCACCTGGAATACCACTAAAACGAGCATGGCCGCGAAAAAAGCCGCCGCACTAAACTGGCAGAGGCGGTCGAGGGCGTAGCTAATATGGACAATAATTCGACGCATGGTCATTAATTACCGGTTGGCTTCAGCCGCGGTAACGAACATATTGACGATTTCCTTGGAAATAACCTTAGTATACACAGGTCGCGCCAATTTAGCGAACTGGGCTATTTCATTGGGTGTATTCTTGTAGACCTTGATACCAGCTCCCTGTAGGGCTCCTGTACCACTCTTTTCCACCTTGGCCTGCCAGGCCCGGTTGGCCGCATTGGCTTTGTTTGTGGCCTCATCAACAATAGCCCTCTCCTTCTTGCTTAATCCCCTGTACCATTCTTCTGAACAGATCGAAACCCTGAGTGGCGCGCTGAGTTTGATGTCTGAGAAATATTTCAGAACCTCGGTGTGTTTAAACATGACCGGCACTATAGCCGGGTTCAGGTATCCATCTGCCACACCGGTCTGAAGGGAATTATAAATCTCGGCCCAGGGGACGATGACCGTGTTAGCGCCCCAGGCTTTGATATATTGTGCCTGTGTCTTATCCATAGCCCGGATGCGGAGTCCCTTCACGTCAGGGGGCGTCTTCACCGGGCGTTTGGTATTGGCCAGACCACTAAAGGCCCCGACCGGGATCAAGGCCAGTACCCGAACGCCCTTTTTGCAGGTACCGGTGTTCACCTTCTCCATCAAGTCGGTATTGGCGATGACACGATCCATGTGGGCCAGGGAATCAAACATAAAGGGGAGGTTAAAACCCAAGATGGTCGGGTCGAGTTGCCCGGCTTTAGCGAGGTCGGAGGATGATACCTCCAGCAGTCCCTGAGTGACCTGGTCCAGCTTTTCTTCCTCCCCACCCAGAGCGTCGCGGGGATACATTTTAACTTTCATGCCATTGGATTCAAGATAGTCGGCAAAGGTCTTGGCCCACACATATGAGCCGCTCCTTTCCAGATCCGGCGGGCTGTCCAGGGCGATCTTAATGCCGCCCGCTTGGGCTAGATCAACCAGGGCAAACACAAGCGCCAGACTGATGATAACAATCGCATTCATTTTTATCTTTTTCATTTTTCCCTCCTTCTTAAGGTTAAAGGTTATATGAAGCCCATGTGCCTGGGTAAATAGAGCGATATCTCCGGTAACACGATGATAAGGAAAAGTACAAACAATTCAACCAGGATAAAGGGCAAGGTAGCGCCTGCCAGGCTCCAGTAATTCTCACCGGAAGTGCTCGAAACGATCATCAAACAGGCACCGAGTGGTGGGGTAACCAGGCCCATGGTTATGTTGAGGCAGAGGATGATACCTAAGTGTGTGGGATCAACGCCCTGGGCCACGCAGGTTGGTCCAAAAAGGGGCACCAGCAAGAACAGGGCCATGGGCGCATCCATGACCATCCCCGCTGCCAGGAAGACAAGATTGACTGCAAAAACAAATTTCAACCCGGTCAGGCCTGACTCGATCGCCAGGGCAGCAAGGCGCTGGGGCCATTGCTCCAGTGAACCGATCCATGCAGCACAGGCGGCCGCAGCCATGATAATGAAAATCATACCGCTCACCGAAGCCGTGCGCTTCAGACACTCATAAAAGGTCTGCCAACTCAAATTACCATAGAACCATCCGGCGCCAAGCGCGGCCACCACGGCCAGGCCGCCTGCTTCAGTAGGTGTGACTATACCAAAGACAATGCCACCAAGTATTATGATTGGCAGCATTAAGGCCGGTGCCGCATTACGGAAGCTGGGCAGGAAAGGCGGCACCTTATAGCCCTTGCCTCCGGGATGATTCTGTCGGTGGGCGAAAAAGCTGTTAGCAGTGAGCAGTGCGGCTGCCAGGACCAGGCCTGGAATGATTCCGGCGGCGAAAAGGCCTCCGACCGAGGTCTGCATCAAGGCGCCGTAAAAGATGAGTATGATGCTCGGCGGAATGATTGGGCCTATTATAGAGGAAGCAACGGTAATCGCAGCGGCGTAGCGGGTAGTGTATCCTTGCTGTCGCATGGCAGGGACCAATGTGTTGGACAGTGCAGCCGCATCCGCCACGGCCGCGCCCGACACGCCGGCGAAAAAGACGCTGGTCATAATATTGACATGACCCAGGCCGCCTTTGAAGCGGCCGACCATAGACATGGAAAAATCGACCAGAACCCTCGTAATGCCCAGCCGGTTCATGATCTCTCCGGTCATAATAAAGAGGGGCATGGCCATTAGGGCAAAGATGTCGAGTTGGCTAAAGATGCGCTGAGGCAGAATTGCCAGGTAGCGGAGGTTATCAGTTGCCCAAAAGGCGAGAACTCCAAGAGCGCCAACAATATATGCCAGCGCAGTTCCGGAGGCCAGGAATAAGATTGCTGATAGAACAATAATCCAGGTCACTGAATTTCCTCCTTGACCAGATGGCCTGCCTGCATGACCAATTGGATGTTGTGCGGATCGGTCAGTACATCTATCTCCGCCAGGGGGTCGCCTCTGACAGCTACAAGGTCGGCCAGTTTGCCCTCTTCTATGACACCCAACTCCTCCTCCAGCAGTAAGATTTTTGCCGCAGTTTGGGTGGCGGCCCTCAGGGCCTGTTCAGGTGAAAATCCGATCTCGGTCATGTGTTTGATCTCGTTGAGGTTTTCACCATGTCGATTAAAGGGAGTGCCAGCGTCGGTCCCCATGGCTATGGTGATTTCTGCCTCTTTGGCCATGACAATGCTTTTAAAATGTGACTTTTTGACCTGAGCTGTTTTTTTAACAGCCTCCTCAGGTACACCTGATTCGACCCCCCCGCGTAAGATATTCATGGGCGCGGAAAGGGTGGGAATGAGGGCCACATTTCTCTCAGCTAACAAGGCAATAGCCTCCTCATCAAGAAAGATGCCATGTTCAATACTATCTATACCGGCCCTAATAGCATTTTTTATGCCTTGTGTGCCCTGGGCATGGGCCGCCGTTATGCGGCCAGCCTTGTGTGCCTCTTCAACACCGGCGCGGAGTTCCTCTTCGGTCATCTGGGGTGACCCGGGCTCAGAACCGGGAGTTAGGACACCGCCGGTGGCCATGAGTTTGACCACATCGCACCCTGCCCTGATTTGCTCCCTGACCGCTTTACGAACTTCATGGGGGCCGTCGGCCTCCCGTCCGCCAATCTGCCAGCCATGACCGCCTGTCATGCATACTAATCTGCCGCTGGCCAGGATCCGTGGACCCGGAATAAGGCCGTTACGAACCGCATCCCTGATGCTTATATCAACGAACTCAATGCCGCCCATGTCACGCACGGTGGTCACCCCGGCCATCAGCGTATTACGGGCGAATTCTGACGCCTGGAGGGTCAACATGGGCAGGTTATATCGGCTAACAGCGGCCTCAGGGTTAGCGCTTCCATCCAGGCACAAGTGTACGTGACAGTCTATAAAGCCGGGCAATAACATGCGGTCGCATAGGTCAATCCGGTGAGCATCCACTGGAATTGAAGCATTGCCCTCAGCAACCCTGACGATTCGCTCCCCCTCCACGATGACGGTTCCCTTATCAAAGAAACGGCCATCTCCAACGAAAACTGGTCCGTTGACAAATGCAGTGATCATCATCTCTCTCTTTTTCACCATATCTGATTAATATGCTCAGCCAAGAGGATTATCAGGTTGTGGACGTCTCAAATAGCAAGATATGAAAGATAGTGCCTTCTCAAGCTAAGGTTAGAAATCGCTCCGGTATCTGGAGACCTTTTCCTCGTCAACAACCACACCCAGGCCTGGCGTCCCGGGCAGTTCCATTTCTCCGTTAACCACCTCGAAAACCTCCTCTACTACGTCGTCTTCATAGTAAAGTGAACCGTATATTTCGGCTGCCGAAACTACATTGGGTGTGGCAGTGTAGAAATGGGCAGCCGCAGCCGTTCCCGGCGTAGTCTCAATACACCCGCCCAGGAAACAGGGCACGCCGGCAGCATCACAAAGGGCGGCAATTTTCTGAGAACGGTAAATACCGCCGCATTTCACAATTTTGATATTAACAATATCAGCAGCTCCCAGCGCGATGCAATGCTGGGCATCGTAAGGGGTATACATGCTTTCATCCACGGCAATGGGTGTGTCCAGACGCCTTGCCAACATTGCCATTCCATCAAGGTCCCAGCCAGGGAGAGGCTGCTCGATCCACTCTAAAACATACTCCTCCATACGGGAAAAGACGCGCATAGCAGTATCCCGATTGTACCCGCAGTTACCATCAACACGGAGCTTTACTCCCTCTCCAACCGCCTTTCTGACGGCCTTGACCCGTTCAATGTCCTGAAGAGGATCTTTCCCGATCTTTATTTTGACCGTATTATATCCTCTATTTACCATTTCTTTGGCAGTCTCAGATGCCTGGTCTGATGGGATAATATCAACGCCACAGATCAGGGGCACCCGCTGTACTCGTTTTCCTCCGATCAGGGAGTGAATCGGTTGATCCGCAGCCTGGGCGATGAGGTCATGGGCGGCAAGGTCGATGCCGGTTTTGGCCATGAGGTTTTTAGGCATGACCTGGTCCATTCGCTGGTGAAGAACTGCCAAGTCGTGGGGATCAAGCCCTTTAACAGCCGGTATGAGGTGGTCGGTCAGGGCATTGTATAGGGATTTCTGGTCATAGCCGTAGACGGCAAGGAAGGTCGTGGTCTCTCCCCAGCCCACGCGGCCCTCGTCGTCGGTCATGCGGACAAGTACATGATTGGTGTGGGTCAGTGTACCTACTGCGATGGTGAAAGGTTTCTTCAAAGGGATACAGATGGGAATCGCTTCAGCATCAACGATCTTCACTGTCGGCCTCCTTTCCTGTGTTTGTTCTCTTATATAGTGGGACTATTAAATGCTCGTTTTTTAACTGGCCACCATTTTATACATTTGAGGCTTTTTCACTTGACAGGCATCAGTTGGAACCAGTTCAATCGGTGGCTGAAAAATGATCGGGATTATAATCTGCTAACAGAGTTGTGATATTTTAACTCTGGACGGTAGGTACAGTCTATGACGGGGATCATATTCCGGTAGAAAAAATACATTTTATTGGTAATTTTTTTCAAATCATAATGAAATCGCTGCTGAGGTCATTCAGTCGGTTGCAATCCAGGATGCGGACCTCCCCGCGGCGAGTGTCGATAACGCCTGATTTCTTTAGTTGGCCCATAATCCTGATGGTGGTCTCTGTGGTGGTTCCGGCTAATTCAGCAAGCTCTTCGTTGGTAAAAAAAAGAGTTGAGCCAAACTTGGAGGAAAGCATGCTGAGAACATTTAGCAGTCTCTGCTTCACATCCACTGAGACAACATCTATCAGTCTCAAATTAGTACTGTGTATTTGATTTCCCAAAATCTCGATGATCTTCATAAGTATACTGGGATGTCTGGTTACAAAAGAGAGAAATGCTTCCGCCCTTAAGCACAAGAGAGTAACTTCATCCATGGCCTGTGCTGAGATCCAGCAAGGCTTTCCAGTAAAAAGAACGATTCCATGCAGAGTGTCACCATAGTGGGCTATGCTAAAAGTAAGGCTTTTTCCGGAAGAGGACCCCTTGAAGAGTTTAACTCTGCCTTCCTGGACAACATACAAAAAATCAGGGGGGTCCCCCTCGAGGAAAATGAATTCACGTTTTATAAAACAACGGTGGGTGGCAAGATTTGCTAACTCCCACAGCTCATCATCTCCCAAATGGGCAAGGCTAGGTGATTGCTTAAAGGTTTTGAGTTTAAAATAATGACTGCCTTTTTGCGTATCTTTCAAAGTAATCCCAATTATTGGTCCTGGGTTTATTCAAAGAATTTAATTGATTCCCTTTTTCTGGTAGGAAGTATAAAATGGTTGACAAGAATTACTTTTTTTAAGAGGAAGCATAGTGAAAAAATGGTTGTGTGTAAAGGGGAAATTGCCACAATATATGTGGCTATTAGGTGAGGATGTAAGTCAAGAGTTTGAAAATACTTATAAAAGGAAAAAATCAATCCAAGAATAACCAGCAAAGGCTATATTCACTCAATGGTAGAGACAAAAAACACCGCCACTTCCTGCACACATCCTCCACTCGACGGATTGGGTGAAAAGTTGAAAAATGGGTCAGGAACTGTTAACCCACCCCCATGCCTCGAAAAGCCAGAGTAGATGTGCCCAGAGCATTGCACCACATCATTATCCGGGATTGAGCGAAAGCCCATATTTAAAAATAAGATTGATGAGCTCGTAAAAAGTCGAAAAACACCATTTTTTGTCATTCCGGCGAAAGCCGGAATCCAGTTTTTTCAATTGGTTACAGAGTTTCTGGATTCCGGTTTTCACCGGAATGACGATTTTTTACGAAATCATCAAGATTGACTATGCGAACTTTATTGACCGGTTAAGATTCTTGTAGACACTGGCACTGCCTGTTTTGCGTGGGCGTTGATAACTGATCACGCCCATTTTTTTAGACCTGGTATGGTTCCGATTTCCACCGTCATGCGAAGACTGCTCACAGGTTATGCTCAACAGTTCAATCGTCGCCACCAGCGCCATGGACATCTGTTCCAAAACCGCTACCCCAGTTAAATAAGTGGCTACAATAAGATTTTCTCAAATTACTCTCAATGCATCCATGGTCTGTCAATATCAAACACAAAGGCATTTAACGGGGCAGGTAAATCAATTCTTTGTGAAGAAGATCGTTATTTGCTGGAGTTGGTTCGCTATATCCACCTCAATCCGATACGGGCCGGTATCATTAAAGATCTGGGCGGGATATTTTAGTCTGGATTCCAACATATTGACCTGGCCGGGTAGGGGGAGAAAAGTTTCACGAGCCAGGTCGATTTTCTGCGTTCTGGCAATTGACCTGTTAAGATATTCAGGTGCTGAAGTTGCCCGGGCGTTGAGCCTTACCCCTTCCGCCGTAAGCAAGTCGGTAGTCAAA
>JAIWFS010000030.1:0-9025 GCA_048631505.1 archaeon
CAACGAGCACCACATCAGCGAACTGGTGATTATCTGTGATAATAAGTGTGCCTCCCAGATCCAGGCCGTTCATATTCAGAGTACGGTTGAAGGTCGAGCTGCGCATATCCAATTGGCCCTTTATTTTGGCAGCAACGAGAACCACATCAGCGAACTGGGCCTTATCTCTCATGAGAAGATGGCCTCCCACCTCCAGGCTGTTCATATCCAGAGTGCCGTTGAAGGTCGAGCCGATCATATTTATTATTTCAATTTTGGCCATTCTAAGGTCTAATGAACGTACGAAAACAGAACCTTCTAAGGAAAGTAAAGACGGAGACTTTAGACAACTCAAATCCACGTCCAGTTCAAAACGTGAGCCGTCCAACCATAACTGGGAAGGAATAGTCGTATCGGAAAGGTCAACAGGTTCTTTGAACCAGGCACCGACAATGCGAACTCCGCGGTGGGTCAAGGCATTCTGATAAGGTTCCTGAAGAAGAATTGTCTCCAAGAATTTTGGTCGAAGTATCCTGTTTTCCTTCCAACCTTCGGATTTTCTGGGGCTAAGTTTACCCCCATATCCTTCGGCCTTGTTGAAGTCAGCTATTTCTCCCTGGGAAACCTGTTCCCAAACCCACTTCTCTTGTGGCGTCCAAACTGATGGAGGCAGATATTTAATACCAGCCAAAACTGTTGAAGGGGTCAACAGAAATACTGCGACAACCAAAATCATCAGTCTTCTCATAAAAACTCTCCCTTACTGAGAAAGGGTGACACCTTTATGGTTATTGGCAGAGGCCATACAAATTCCGTAAGTTCAATAGTCCTAATGGGTTGACTTTGAGCTTATAAGGAATTGCTTTTTAGCGATTCAGAGAGGGCGGCTCCTGTTCGCCATTTCTGATACTGAATGGTAGCAAATTATTATTCTGGGAGTCAATACAGAAAATCGATTTCCATAACCCGTCTGGGAATCTGGAAGATGCGAACCTAGCCGCGTTTCTGAAAAAGTTCAAGGAGATCTCATACGAAAGCTTTGAAGATGGCGATGAAAGGCTCCTGTATGAAGGGGGTTATTGAGGCTCCAGAACAGATGGGTAAAAAATTTGCAGTCTGATGTATTTCTTGCAGGGGTAAAAGCGCATAATAGAGATGGAGGGGGGAGGTGCATCTTTTGAACAGCGAAATAGGTCCATCAGGCACGGTCAGCAACACTTGATATACCTGAGCATCCTCTGTATACAAAAAATAGCTGACAGAATCGCCAGGACTTATTGAGAAGTTACCTTTATCCTATAGGCGCTGTGCATATACAGCGCCTTGCCCTTGAACAGAATTTATGCGTTTTGCGAGAGGCGCTTCTGATTATTGTTTGAAGAAAGGAGGTGATGAAATTATGAAAAAGGAAGGGCCGCAGCGGTCCGGTAAGAAGCAGGCCTTGTTGATTGGGCTTTCCATGGGTGTGGTTTTGACCATTGTAACAGTACTGGCATCAGGTTTCATGGTTGAGACCACCAACACCGACACTTTCTGCATCACCTGTCACGCCATGGTACCATTTCGGACTTCCTGGCAGGAATCGGTTCATGGCGGCCAAAACCCTCAGGGCTTTGCAGCCCAGTGTGTGGATTGTCATTTGCCTCACGGTGATTTTGTCGAATATCTCACGACCAAGGCGATTACCGGCACAGGGGATGTGGTGCAGAACTTAACATTTAAGCCGGGTGACTTTGACTGGGGCGCAAATACCGAAAACAACCGTTTGAAATTCACCTTTGATACTGCCTGTCGTCACTGTCACCACAATCTGACCCCGCCCGGCATGAAACCCGGAGGGTTTATTGCCCATCGGGCCTATCTGCGCGGAGAGACAAAGAAGATGTGTGCCGAATGTCATCCCCACGTAGGGCACAAGGACATGATTGAAGTGGCAGACAGGTTTTTTAAGCAAGATCTATAGCATACAAAGGAGGGCCAAATGAGACATTATTTTAGCAGGATCAGCATAATGTGCCTTGCCGTCCTGTTTGGTGGAGTGCTGGCAGGCACCTCTGCTGCAGAGACAAAAGACCCCAATATTGCTGACAAGAAGGAATTGGTAATAAAGAGAGGTTACACAGAAGAGGCATCGAACTGTATCGAATGTCATGCAAAGGAGACCCCGGGCATCATTGAATCCTGGAAGCTAGGCAAGATGGGTCATGCCGGGGTGTCATGTTATGACTGTCATGTGGTGGACGAAAGATCGCCCATGGCCAGCCAGTGTAAGGGGATCAAAGGGACCAGGACCTTTATCTCTCCCATGGTTTCCTCAAAGACATGTTCGCGCTGTCATCCCATGGAAGTTGAGCAATTCCTCAAGAGCGGCCATGCCGATCTTTCAAGAAACGCGGTATATGACACGGAAAAGGCAGGCGGAGTTTTGGTGAAATTGCAGTGGTATAACGAAGGCGCCGCCTTTATGGGCAATGAGAAGGGGTCGCCCAGCAATACCGCTCCACAGACATCCGGCTGCCAGATGTGCCATGGATCGGAAGTGCAGGTCGGCCCGGACAAGAAACCCATAAAGAGTTCATGGCCCGCCGGGGTAGGGACCAAGTATCCTGACGGTTCTGTGGGCACCTGTACAGTATGTCATACCAGGCACAGGTTTTCCATTGCCGAGGCCAGAAAACCAGAGGCATGTGCGAGCTGCCATCTCGGCCCGGACCATCCTGATATCGAGATATATATCGAGAGTAAACACGGCCAGATGTTCCAGACCCAGGGAGAGCACTGGGAATGGGATAGCGCACCGGGCACTTGGCAGCCCGGCGATTACACTGCGCCCACCTGTGCTGTCTGTCACATGAGTGGAATAGGTGAGCTTCAGACCACTCACAATGTGAATGATCGCCTGAAATGGGACCTGGTGCATAAAAGGAGCGAAATCCGGAGCGGTGTTCGAGGCGATGGCGTAAAGGGTGATAAGCTGATGCGCAAGGTCTGTGTCAACTGCCATGGCCCAAGCCATACCCAGGCCACGATGGAGACCCTTGATAATTCAGTTGCACTGTACAACCTATACTGGGACGGTGCCGTCAAGATGAAGGAAGAGCTGAAGGCCAAGGGCCTGCTGAAAAAAGACCCATGGCGAGACGGCTATCAGGAGCTAATGTATTACCTGTGGCATCATACAGGAAGGCGGGCCCGCCAGGGTGCGGCAATGAACGGACCGGATTATGCGCACTGGCACGGTTTCTTCCAGATGTTCCAGGTATACAAAGATATGCAGGACATCCATGAATGGCGGATGAAGAACAACAAGATCGAAGATCTCAGTACGGTAATGAACTCCGGGCCGCTTTAATAGGGCTTCATAGCCTCATGGGATGTGACGGATAAATGCAACGGTTGAACTCACAGGGCGGTGGTACACCGTCCTGTGGAGTGATTTGTTGTGCGATTATTTTTCCAAGTGTTTTGTAAGAATCTCAACGATTTCGCGGTGTCCCCGCTCTCTAGCAATTTCAATGTCAGTTCTGTTGGTCTCACAACGAATGTTAGGTGTTGCACCATGTTCTAATAAGAATTTTACAACATCTATATGCCCTAACGCAGAAGCAAGGAATAAAGGTGTTTGATTTATGATATTTTTTGCATTGATATCTACTCCATGTTTTAATGCTAATTTTACTGGTTCAACATGGCCTCCACATGCCGCTGCATGTAGCATTGTATATGAATGAGAAGATTTTCCATGGACGTCAGCTCCATTGTCAATTAATAATTTTACAATTTCCTCATGTCCATTCATTGCAGCTTTGGAAACAGGAGGAAGATCGGAGCCAGAGCATAAATTTACATTAGCACCATTTTGAACCAATGCTTTGACAGCATCAGATGAACCGTAGGCACTTGCTATCCATAGTGGAGTTATCCCTATGTTAGCTTTTTCATCAACATCTATACCTAAATTTATTAACTCAACTATTTTATCAACACTATTATCCCGAGCCGCAAAATGAATTTCTTTCCACCCTTTTGTTTGATTAGTGTCCATCACTGAAACACTATAGAAAAAATATAATAACAACCAGAATATTATTATACAGGATAAGCAAACAAATTTTTTAATGTTGATTTTCATATATATTACAGGACAATCTCACTATGATTCAAGTTCCTGCCGATCTTGCCAAGCTGTACACCTCTTTTATGGAACAAAAGGGTGTGGGGGCTGACCAGCATCGATATTATATTATCACCGATTTGAAGAAGATATAGGATAATTTGATTACCTTGTCATTCATAACTACTCTAAACAAAATGCATTATTTTTTGTGGAGAGTCAGGCATAACCCACAAGAGGTCCGTAGGGACTTTTGTCGGTGTTCATACCATGGTTGGGCATTTTACATTTTAAGCTTGAAAACGACTTAACACCGTGTTACAAATATAGTTACAATATTTGATAGCATATCAGCTTAACATATTGTATTTTATATAAAAAATGTGACATTTTCCTGCTCAGGAAGAGGATTAGTTCATGAGAGATTTTATGACATTTAAGTCCGGCAAATTTTATTTTAGCGAAAAATTTGATCACCAAAAAATTAACGACCTTTTGATCCGTGCTATCGTTTTAAACGAGACTATAGTTGATTTACCAATATTACCGGAGTTGTCTTCCTGCTTAGAACCTGAAATTATGTATAGTTCAATATCAGGAACCGCGGCCATTGAAGGTAATCCAATAACAGAAGAAGATGTAAAAAAAATTGCCGAAGGTCAGGATCTAGAAGAATATACTAAAAAAGATAAGCAAGAAATTATTAATTTGATCAAGGCATATAACTTGGTCTCAAGTATAGATTTCACTGACAATCCTTTCATTCTCACCGAAGATCTTATTCGCGAATTGCATAAAATTATTACAGATCAGGTGCCTGATGAGCATAATATACCTGGTCGATATCGTAACGGAATTGTGCATATAGGAGATAAAGCCCATGGTGGTATATATACCCCTCCCAAAATACTTGAAGATGTTAAAAACCTAATGAAAGAATTTGTTTCATGGATAAACAGTGATGAAATTACAAAAATTTCCCCTTTTATCAGAGCTGCCATTGCCCACTATCATTTTTGCATTATACATCCTTTTTGGGATGGAAATGGCAGAACTGCAAGATTGATTGAGGCGATAATTTTACAAGCTGCTAATATAAAATATGCGCCAAAAGAATTATCAAATTTCTATTATAGAAACGTTGACGATTATTATATTGCTTTCTCAAAAAGCATTAAGTTAAAAAAGGATGTTACACCCTTTATAGAATTTGCCTTAAATGCCGCGGTACATTCACTTACTAAAATTAAAGAATCTATAGTCTATTTTATTCGAAAATTTGCTTTAAGAGATTATTACACATTTCAAAAGCAGCAAAAAGCTATCACAAAAAGGCAATTTGATTTATTGTCGCTATTGTTAGACTATCCTGTCCATTTTGATATTAAAGGCTTGTTTTACGTTCCACCCTTTTCATTTCTTTACAACAGGGTCAGTACTCAAACAGCTAGAAGAGATTTAAAAAAATTATCAAGCATGGAGTTAATACTTCTTGATGATAAGGGGAAATATATTCTAAATTTCCGTATTTTGGGTTAGTTTTTGTGTGTTCAACGACGTGAACAGTTCGCACGTCGGCGTTTCTCAATCCCCATCCTTTATTACCTTCTTGGGGATTTCGCTGATATCTTCACGAATGACATATAAGATATTGAACTCCTCCTTCAGTTCCTCTACCAAGGTCTCAAGCTGTTCATCGGATATATCCCTGATCCGTACATAGACCTCTCTCCTCCCGGAGGATACATGTTCCTGGCAGGTAAGGACACTTGCCAATCGCGCTTCGTGAGAGCGAATTATGTTAACGAGGTTGTTGATGGAGCCGGGATAGTCCTCAATGTCGAAGGCTAACTGAATGGGGCTGTGATATATCCCGGTTATACTTACCATGACCTTGAAGATGTCAGTCTGGGTGATCATGCCTACTACCTGATCCTTGTCATTCACGACCGGCAGGCCTGAGATCCGGTTCTCCAGCATTATCACCGCAGCCTTCTCAACGGAATCGTTTTCCCTGAGAGTCAGGGGATGGGGCGTCATTATATCTTTGATCTTTGTTTCAGAGAGCAGGTAATAAAGCTCATGATCATCCATGGATGCGGTCTTTGAAGGGGCTGCATCCTTTATGTCTCTGTCGCTGACAATCCCCGCTATGCGATCTTGTTTAACAACGGGTATTCGCCTGATACTATGCTCCTTCATGAGTTGGCAGGCCTTCATTATTGAAATATCTTCATCTATGACTATTGGCTCAGTGGCCATCCATTGTTTGACAAGCATATCTTATTCTCCTGATAAAAAGGCTAATCGCTTAGTTTAGATTGTAACAACTTCCAGGCAACAGCACTTTCTTCAACGTCATTGAGGTGATATTGCAACTGCGCAGACCTTATACTCCGGCGTCTGTGCGATTTCGTCAACTCCCGGACTGGTCAACAGATTTGTAGGCGTCTCCGGGAAATGGAAGGCCATGAAGACTGAGCCGGGCCGGCTGCGCTCGGTCACCTTGGCCCGCACTGCGAGCTCTCCGCGCCTTGAGCGTACAATTACCATTTCGCCATTTACAATACCTTCGCGTGAGGCATCATCCGGATGGATCTCCACTTCTTCCTCCGGTGCCAGCCAGCGTAGTCCTTCACAGCGCCGTGTCATAGAACTATTGTTGTAATGGACCAGACGACGACCTGTTACCAACATGAAGGGGTATTCCTTGTCCGGTGTCTCCAGGGTCTCTACATTCGGCAGTACTGAAAACCGTCCCTTGCCCCTGGTAAAGGTGTCACGATGAAGAATAGGGGAGCCGGGATGGTCCCTGTCCGGGCATGGCCAGATGAGCCCTTCGCCATTCAGCCGGTCATAGTGTACACCGCCCATAACCGGAGTACAGCGGGCAACTTCCTCCATGATTTCGGCCGGGCCGTCATAGGCCATATGATATCCCATTGCCCCGGCCAGCCGGCAGGCGATTTCCCAGTCCGGCAGCGCCACACCCGGCGGCGACACTGCCTTGCGGATACGGCGCACCCGCCGTTCGGCATTGGTAAAGGTGCCGTCCTTTTCGTAAAAGCATGCAGCCGGGAATATCACATGGGCCATTTTTGCCGATTCAGTCAGAAAAATATCCTGGACCACTACCAGATCCATGGCCTCAAAGGCCTGGCGCACAGCGCCGGTATTCCCCTGGGTCTGCACCGGATCATAGCCCACACAGTACAGTCCTTTGAATTTTCCATGCCGGGCCGCTTCATACATCTCCGGCTCGGTAAGGCCTGGATTTGCAGGCAGCTCCACTCCCCATGCCTGTCTCAACCGTTCCCTGACCTTGTTGTCCGATACGTCCTGGTAGCCCGGATAGACATAGGGAAGCGCTCCCATGTCGCAGGAGCCCTGGACATTGTTCTGGCCCCGCAAAGGGCAGATACCTGCATTGGGTCTGCCGATGTTGCCGGTTGCCAGGGCCAGGTTGGCAAGGGCCATGACACCTTGAGTGCCGTTCCTGTGCTCAGTGACCCCCAGGCCATAGAGAATCATTCCCTTATCAGTACCGGCATACAGGCGTGCAGCGGCCTCCACGAGTTCAGGGGAAACTCCTGTCCGGGCCTGCATGGCCTTTGGTGAATAGTCTTTTATGTGTTCACGCAAGGCATCCAGCCCTTCGGTCCGTGCTTCGATGAAGTCCTTGTTTTCCAGCCCCTCGGCCAGAATGACATGCAGGATGGAGTTTAGAAGCAGGACATTGGTGCCCGGGACAAGCCGCAGCCAGATATGGGCCAATGCCGCCATTTCCGTGCGCCGGGGATCTATGACGATCAACTTGGCACCGTTTTTCAGGGCCCGCCGGACCTTCATGCCTACCACAGGATGTGCCTCACTGGTGTTGGAACCGCAGATCAGCAATATCTCAGTCCCCTCGATATCTGCGAGGGAATTGGTGGCGGCTCCGCTGCCCAGGGCAATCCTCAATCCGCTCACAGAAGGCGCATGGCAGACCCTGGCGCAATTATCCACGCTATTGGTCTTAAAGACAACTCTGGAAAGTTTCTGAAGCACATAATTCACTTCATTTTCGCACCGGGAAGAGGAAAGAACGCCCAGCGCATCAGGACCGTGCTGTTCCATGATGCGTCCAAAGCCTCTGGCTGCAAAATCAAGGGCCTCCTCCCATGCGGCCTGCCGGAAGGGTTCCTCCCTGTTTTCACGGATCAGGGGATGGGCAAGACGTTCCGGATGGCGGTAAAAATCAAAGCCAAACCGACCCTTGACACACAGGTCCCCGTTATTCGGCGGCTGACCGGGATCGGCCTTTACCTCAAGCAGCACATCCTGTTTGACATGCAGATCGACATTGCATCCGGTTCCACAGTAAGTACAGACGCTGCGGACGGTTTCAGCTTCTCCAGGTAACAACGGCACAGTCAGCGAATTTTTTGTAAGGGCGCCCGTGGGGCAGGAGTCGACACAGGCCCCGCAGGAAACGCAATTATCATTAAGATTGATTATAATATCGCTTAGTTTGCCGTTATCTTCCTTATAATCCAGCTCAAGGGCGTTGAACTCACAGCTCTGTTCACACCGAAGGCATATTACGCATCTGTTGGGATCAGCAGTAATGAAATGATGATCTGTATTGACAGGCGCAATGAGGCGATCAGGCGATTTCGAGGCATCGACCTTATGGTCTCTGCACATTTCACGGTATGTGCATTTGGAAAGGCCCAGACATCCGCATTGCAGACACCGCTTTGCCTCACGTAAGGCCATCTCTTCGGTGAATCCCAGCTCCACCTCGTCAAAATCACCAATGCGCCGCTCCGGAGGACGAACCGGCATGCTTTCGCGCATGCGGATGGAGTAACCGTCGAAATTTCGCATATCCACGTTCTCAAAACGTTTTCCTTTTGAGAAGTTCAGCCGGCCGTCTGCCGGCCGGGC
>JAIWFS010000031.1:0-8930 GCA_048631505.1 archaeon
ATGAGTGTATTTTTTTACCATTTATGGAAAAAAGTTTCCCAAGAAGAATTTACTTTCCAATGGCATTTTCCCCAGGTTGCTTAGAGTAGAGGTAGGAAGAGAATCATTGTTTTCAGGCATTACCTTTTATGCCTGTTCAAATTATTGCTGAACACTGTTTTATTTCTTGGTAAAGTTTTTCAAGAACCCTGCCAGAGCAATCATGCCAGAGCCAAAGAGGAGAATAGTGGCAGGTTCAGGGACGGATGCGGTTTTTTTGATGTTATAATCCCAAGCAGGGGGGTCACTAAATAAATTGGGGGAATCTGTGTAAAAAAAACCGGCAGACGTTTTTCTTATTTCGGCACATATATAATAAGTCTCGTCAATGTCTATGATAACCGTTTCATTAATATGTCTTTGCAGTTGTGCAGCAGCCATTGGAAACAAGGCATTACCATTTTTATCATAAAGGACATAATCGATAGGGTAGGCAAAAGATAAACCTATTCCAATGTTCATTAATAAGAAAACAATCAAGATTAACAAACCAAAACATAATCTTTTCATGTGAGCTCCTACACAAAATCTGGAATAAAAAACTTTAGAAATATAATTCATGAAGTGTACCCACTATCTTTTCGATTTTGCCCTTGCTTTTTGGAGCTTGCTCTTCTGATAAGTCTATTACGCGAATATTGTGCCATAATGAAAAAATGCGGCGGTAATGATTATAATATATTGATTTATCAATATAATTTTGTGCGAAATAGGCTGTCAGGGTATTTTGAACGTGGAGGAAGGACCATTTCTTTTGTAAAGTTACTATACATATACAGTTGATATGATGTAAATCAAGTTGATAGCAATAATCTCCTTCTGCACTTCTTTATTAAGTGGCTTTATGGGTTCGTGCTATGCGGGATCCGGATGAGATGTTCTGGAGTGTCCTGCGCAGGAGGGTCAAGGCCGTTTTCAATTTAGAAAGGGCATCCCTGGCTCTACGGAGTGGCGGTTAAGGATAATGGCGAATATAGATTAATATGTTTGATAACGGAGTGGGTCTAGCAGTAGCATGAGAGGACGCAAGGGTTGATTGAAATATGGTGTGGGGTCAAATACCGGGTCTTCCGGTGTCAATGAACCTGGTTGGATGTCTTTGAGGGTGATTTTCATTTCCAGGTCCAGTTCCTTGAGTTTTATCCGGATTTTGCTCGGATAAGGGGCGCAATCTCCCAGCAATACGGGGTCATCGTACAAAACTTTGAGTTCAGGATTCTCTAAAGAGATCGGTGACAGCGTTTGTCTGTCGAACTTTGCCAATCCAGGCCCTCCTTGATGGAAAAAGCTAATACAAACTGGTTTTTCATAATCTTTAAAGTTTCTTTCCTTCTTACATGGAGCAACTTCAACATTTTGCGTCTCAACCACACTCCATGGATTTAATAGCCAGGATGCCTCGTTAATAAGGGACGATATCTCCTTGCCATTTCTAAGCTTGTCATTAATACTGGTAACATATACTGCGTTATGCGATGGTATGAAGAGATAAAAGGCTTTTTTCGCAACCAGGCAATCAAAGACAGTTACGCCAAAGGGACCATGACCTGTCACCCTGGCAAGCTCTCCTTCATGCGTCCTTGTCCACATAAGCTGTCCTTTGATTTCAGGCTGAGTTTGATCATGGATCGTGAGTTTCAATTTGACCCTGGCCTTAAGGCTGGAGAGCTGACTTGCCTGTAAGCTTATGGCATCCAATATATCTCCAGTTGCGATTTTGGGACCAGGTTGTACACTTGGTGGCCTTTTTGGTTTTCCAGCGCAACCGGACAGGCACGCGCACGCAAGAAGGGCTAAAGCAATGGCAAATGGAAAACTATATATGATTCCGCTGAAAAAACCCAATCTGCGGCGTTGCTTCAATTTTCCACTCACTGCGACGTACGCTAAGTACGTCTCATTCCCGGAAAATTTCGCGCCTTGCATATCGGGCTTTTTGAGCGGAATCATGTTTCTGGATTTTTGCATATTATACGACACCAAGTACAATTTGTGCTTTGCTATGAAAAGACAGGTATCGTGTAGCATGGGATCTTTGAAATAACAACCAGCAGAACAAATCTCATGACTTTTTGCAGTGTAATCATGTATTAGGGAGAGTCTTAAAAAACTATGGAACAAGATATCGGAAAGGCGTTAACATATCAGATAAAGAGAGAAATAGCAGAGAGGTACTTCGGCTATAGAAAAACCATAGAGGAAGACAGGCAGGCCCTTGAGGCCATGATCTCTGATCTTTGCTTCCTATACGAACAAAAGATAGGGAGGGACATAGCCAGAATATATGTCCTTCTGCAGGATTTGAACCTGATTGACGAATTTTTAAGGCTTACGGGTTGGGAAGGCCGCCCCTTTTTCGATCAGTATACAGTGGAGTCGGGCACGATCAGGGAGCGGCTTCTTAAGAACATGGAACTCCATGGCTGGTTGGCCCATTCCAAATTTGCCAATCTGCTTTTAGACAGTTATGAAAGGCTTTACCTGGACACATTTAAGTACAGAGAAAAGCTGGATGAGGTACTGGAGGAGGCCCAGGTAATAGACGAGGAGATTCGTCAGTTTAAAGAGAAATTCGCCCTTGAGGAAATCATGAGTTTCTTAAATACCTTAGACAGAAGGGATGATCTTGTCGGTGTGTTAGGTGAGAATCTGCCGGCAGGTAGAGCAGAAGATCTATCATCCCGTCTTGAATTGGCCCCTGTTGGTGACCTTGAAAAGTTACTACCCAGAGTGCCGGATTTGCCGGCGCCAGATAAGGTAAAGAGCAGCCTAAAAGACCTTGCCAATAGAGCAGTTAAATCTCATAAGGAGGAAGTCCTTAAAGCTGTCGGGGATTAAACAGATTTGGCATATAAATCGGAGGGGAACAGTCTTTATGGATACAGATAACGATTTTGCTTCATACTCTGAGTATTCTGAGGATATTCAACATGTCTGGCACACTGTAACAGTACCTTTGGGAGCCAATACCTATGATATTCTCATAGGTCCGGGGCTTTTGACAGAGTTGGGAGAGGATCTCAAGTCGAATTTGCCTGCTCCGCGATACATAATTATCACGGATTCAAATGTAGAGGACTACCTTGGGGCGGATCTCATTAAGTTGCTGGGCCAAGGCGGAGTCAAGGTTGAGTTGTTGTCCTTTGCAGCAGGCGAGGAATCAAAAAATATGGATACCGTAGTGGATCTCGCCCGCAGGATGATAGACCTGGGTGCAGATAGGCAGACTGCCATACTGGCTCTGGGCGGCGGAGTGGTTGGAGATGTAGCAGGGTTTCTTGCCTCCATCTATATGAGGGGTGTCCCGCTTGTGCAGATTCCTACTACACTCCTTGCCCAGGTAGACAGCTCAGTAGGAGGAAAGACAGGGGTTGACCTGCCTGAGGGGAAAAACCTCCTCGGGACCTTTTATCAGCCCGGAAGAGTCTATGCGGACATAGGGGTGTTGACTACTCTGCCCAAGGCTGAGATCAGAAATGGTCTTGCTGAAGTAGTGAAGTATGGAATGATCCAAAGCCCGGAACTGTTTGATTTCCTGGAGGAGAAGTGGTGGGATGTAATAAATCTTGAACCACATGTCACAGCTCACATAGTCTATAGCTCTTGTTCCATAAAGGCTGATGTGGTGTCTGCTGATGAGCGCGAAGGAGATCTGAGGCGTATCCTTAATTTTGGTCACACTGTGGGCCATGCGGTGGAGGCCGCAGCACACTATCAGATCCCTCACGGGGAGGCGGTTTCCATGGGTATGGTGGTGGTTTCAAGGATCTCTGTAGCAAAGGGTTTGATGCCCGAGGGGGATCTTGAGAGGCTGTGCAGGCTTCTGGACAGGTTAAATCTTCCCAAGGCGATTCCGGCAAACCTCTCTGCAGAAGAGCTGATGGATCTCCTTCAGCATGACAAAAAGGCAAAGTCAGGGCGACCTCACTTTGTCCTGAGTCGCGGAATCGGTCAAATTCTTATAACAGATGATGTTAGTAGAGAGGAACTGGCAGTGGCTATTGAGGCCTCACGGGGCTAGATTTTTTTGGTCCTTATCTCCCTTCTTCTGTCTTTTGACAGATAAAGGCTCAGGCTAGTACCCTCACCCGGTGATGACTCGATAGCTATATCCCCGATTTGCTCCTCCATTATCCTGTGGGCAAAGGTAAGCCCCATACCTATGTGCCCGGTCTTGGTGGTGAAAAAAGGGCTGAAGACATTTGTGAGTACCGTGGGTTTTATTCCTGAACCCCTATCCTTTATGCAGAAGGCACAGGCCAGGGGACCGTGGTCTACTGGTTCTACCCGGAACTCTATAATCTTCTCCGTGTCTTCATGCTCATAGGCATCAACGGCGTTAATGACGACGGCCTCAAGTGCCCTGATAAATATCTTGGGATCCGCCAAAACCCTTTCCTTCGGCAAAGAAGACGGAATTTTGGAGATCCACTTTGCCCCATGGCCTTCGGCAAGGCCCATCAGATGGGACTCAATATTCTCGATCAAGTATTTAACAGGAAGAGGCTCTAATTTCGGTCTATCCAGTTGGATAAATTCATTGAGAGTGTTCAGCAGGAGTTCCAGGCGGGCTGATTCGTCCATGATGGCTTGAATATGTTCAGGCTTTGGGAGATCCGATTTGGCAAGACGTCTTGAAAATCCCCCGATTGTTAGTACTGGATTTCGGATCTGGTGGCTGATATCTTTCAACATCCGCCCCAGAAAGACCATGCGCTCTGACCTTCTTAGTTCCCACTCAATGTTCTTAAGCTTGGTTATGTCATGGATTGTTATGACCACTCCCACGCCTTGTTCCCATTGCCAGGATGAGGCTGACAGAAGCCCCATGAATCTGGAGCCATTCGGCCTGTGGAGCATGGCCTCTCCCTCGAATTCACCTTGGGAGCGGGTGATTTTGAGAATGTTGGGGAGAAGCACATCCTGGTCTTCCGGCATAAAGATTTCAGCCAGGGGACTGCCCTCAAGCTCCTTTTTCTCCGCCTTGAACATCATCACAGCCTTGCTGTTGGCAAATACTATGCGGTCAAGGGTGTCCACTACAAGGATAGCGCTATTAATTATTTCCAGGATGTGAGTGATCAGCTTGGGCTGAGGCGTTTCAAATTCGTTTAACATGTTGGCTGTTTCCCCAATTATTAAAAGATTACCTGTTATTTCTATCGGCAATTTTTTTATTTGCTTCAAATTGCAGTAAAAGTGCTTTGATCTCCAGGCCACATGAAAAGCCAACAAGGTTTCCCCTTTTCCCGACCACTCTATGACAGGGTATAATAATGGGCAGCGGATTAGACTTGAGGGCCTGTCCCACTGCCCTGGGCGAACCGCAACCGACTTCAGAAGCCATCTCACTATATGACATCAGCCCTCCAAAGGGAATACGACAGGTGGCATCCCACACTCTTTTCTGAAAAGCTGTTCCTTTTACCTTAAAGGGTATTGATGACCTGTTTAACTTTCCTTCAAGGATTCCTCTGAATTTATGGGCAAGAGGTGAAAACGCCCAATCTTCCGGCTTGCCGGCGAAATCGAGCTTGATGCGGATAAGAAAGCCGTTCTCCCACTGCCCCTGGACCTTCAAGGTGTGATTGAGTATTTGCAGGTAGAAACTATTCCGGTTTATCGGGGTTTGGGTATTAAAATAAGAATCAAGTATAGTGTTCATAACCCTGATATGTAATGTCTTTTGCGCCTTGAGACGTTTTTAAAATTACCCTATCACCCTGTACTATCTTTCCAATTCGGAACGGTCTGTACCCAAGAATCTTTGCGGCAATTTTTCGTACTTCAGACTCATTTTTTTCTGACACGGTCCACAAGAGCTCAAAATCTTCGCCTCCTGTAAGGGCAAGATTTAAGGGCGATATTCCCAAAATCCCTGAAGTTCTTTTTAAGGCCCTGGAAACCGGCATTTCCCTTGCCCAGACTTCGGCGCCGACTCTGCTGTTTTTACATATATGGGCAAGATCTGTGGCAATGCCGTCAGAGACGTCTATGGCAGTTTGAACCATGCCGTTTGCAGCCAGAGCCTGTCCCAGCGTCACACGGGGCTCAGGGTCCAGATGCTTGTTTACAAGACGTTTTAGAACAGCCCTTGAGATCCCATGTGCCCCTTTTCGACCTTTGAAGGGACTTCTCTTTTCTTTATATTTCCTTAACAACTCAAGCCCGGCGGCAGATTCTCCAAGATTACCCGAACAGTAGATCAGGTCGTCCGGCTGTGCACGACTACGGCTTAGCCATTTACCCTTTTTTACTTCTCCAATCAAGGTGAGGCTGAGTGAGAGCCGGTCCGGGGCACTTACAGTATCTCCTCCGACCAGGCTTACTCCATATTCGGATAGTCGTGATAGCAGTCCTTTAGAGAAACTGTCCCAAAACCTGTCAGTCATTCCCGGACGCACAGCCAGGTTTAGAAAGGCCCAGCGGGGATTTCCCCCCATAGCCCCTGCATCGCTCAAATTAACCGCCGCTGTCTTTCTACCCAGGTGCCATGGATCAAAATAGTCAAGGTCAAAGTGAATTGACTCAACAAGTGTGTCGGTGGTGATTATTAGATGGCGATCAGGACTTGGGGCTACCACGGCGCAGTCATCGCCTATGCTCACCAATACAGAGGGGTCCTTTATTGGTGCTCCTGCAAGACGTTGTATTTTAGCGATGAGATCTCTTTCCATTCGTTTTTCTTTGACTATCCCACTATTTCCAAACTGCTGAAGAAGTAGGCTATCTCTGTGGCAGCGGTCTCAGGGGCATCGGAGCCATGTACTACGTTTTTTTCAATGTCCGTGGCAAAATCAGCCCTTATAGTCCCAGGCTTTGCTTCTTTGTAGTTTGTGGCACCCATGAGCTCCCGGTTGCGCTGGATTACGTCTTCACCCTCAAGGACCATAATTATTATTGGTCCGGAGGACATGAAATCAGTGAGGCTTTCGAAAAAAGGTCTCTCTCTATGAACTGCATAGAAGCCTTCTGCTTCCTTCTTGCTTAAGTATATCATTTTCATGGCAGCTATCCGAAACCCAGCACCTTCAAAGCGTTTGATGACATCCCCGATAAGGCCCCTGGACACGCCGTCCGGCTTGATGATAGATAATGTGCGTTCCATTCTGATAAGATCTCCTTTTTTAGCTGATTAAAGGTCGTTAGGCTGAAGGCCGAAGGCTGAAGTGATCTAACAGCCTTCAGTCTTCAGTCTATCTACCTAATTTTATGTGATCGCGCATAATTTGTCCCTAAAAGCCTTCCACCTTCAGTCTATCCACCTGAGAGTTACTTTGTCTGTAGTAAAAAAATGAGTACAAGGCAAATATTGTTAGCTCACTTTTTACTGTATTCACTGATGATTTCTTGACTTCAATTTTTACTTTTATTAAATTATTTGGCATCCTTCATTCACCAGTTTACACTTTTTTCGAAAAAGCGTGTATTGTCGAATTGAATGCCGATGTCGAAACTGGAAATTCGAAATTTGAAATTAGGTAACACATTTACATCTTTGTGTTTTTTCCAATTTCCAATTTCCAGTTTCAAATTTCACTGCCAAAATACAAGATCAACAAAGTGTAAACTACTTTTGACTTGTCGTGAAGGATGCGCGATATTCAATAGCGATCTTAACCAGGCGGGTGGCCCATTCAGGGCGCTCAAGGGCGTGGATGTGGGTATAGGTCCCAAAGATATTTTTAAACACTATTCCTTCAAGTTGTCCGTCAAAGCCATGCCCCCTTACTACACGGCAGCTTAGTTTTCCTGAATTTTCTTTGTCCACCAGGACCGGTCTGGAGTAATGGAATTCATGGCCCCGCAATATTGTCCCTACATCATAAAAGGGGTTTTGGGAGACAACTTCCAGGGCGCTGTAACCATGGCCGACCGGCTTTTCACCGACAACAAAATCCCAACCGATGGCCCCTGCCATAGGATAGGTCCGCCCTTGCCAGACAAGTTGCCTGCCCAGATACATCAGGCCTCCGCACTCTGCATAGACAGGAAGTCCGCGATGTATAGCCTGATAGAGATCCCTTCTCATGGCTTCATTAGCTGAGAGGCGGGCAGCCTGTGTTTCAGGGAACCCCCCTCCTATATATAGTGCATCGAGTTCCGGCAATCCGCCACCTTGAAGGGAATCCAGGAATATGAGTTTTGCCCCGGCTTTCTCCAGGGCTTCAAGGTTTTCAGGGTAATAGAATTGAAAGGCCCCATCCTGGAGCACACCTACAAGAGGCGTTTGTGACAAAGGGATTTCTTCTGCACCAGGAAATAGTTCCACGGCATCCATACTGCCAAACTTCCATGCCCCGTTCTGATCAGCGATCTTTGCTAATGTATGGATATCCACTGATTCTGTCACCATCCGGCCCAGCCGGTCCAGGGCTTCGGCGGCCTCCGGGTGTTCTTCCCACGGAGTTACACCAAGATGGCGCATAGGGATAGGATCACCCTTCATCCTTGGCAGGGCACCGAGTACGGAAATGCCTGTGTACTTTTCCACAGATTGCCTGACAATTGTTTCATGGCGCAATCCGGCTACATGGTTGAGTATCACTCCCTCAATACGAAGTTCCGGATCAAGCCTCTGACAGCCCAGGACAAGGGCCGCGGCTGTCCTTGTCATTTTGGTGCAGTCCAAAACCAAAACAACAGGGGCATCTATCCACTTGGCAAGTTCTGCCGTGCTACTTGAACCGGACTCATCTACGCCGTCAAAGAGACCACGATTACCTTCTATTACACTGATATCAGCGTCTTTTGCCCTGAAGGCAAAGGACCTGCGGATGATTTCCTTGGACATAAGGAAAGGGTCCAGGTTGTAGCAGGGCCTTTTGGCTGCCTGTGAGAGCCATCCGGCATCAATATAATCAGGGCCTTTTTTAAAAGGAACTACTTGA
>JAIWFS010000032.1:0-8846 GCA_048631505.1 archaeon
TGGACCCTTGGCATTCGGCCCGCAGCGGAGAGAAGGGAGCGAATAGCCGCCAAAGCGGAGCCGGCGGCGTATGAGCGACCGGATCGTAGCGGAGGGCCTATGTAGTGTCTGAACGAAAAGGCCGTTCAGACACAATTTTGAATTCTAAATTTTGAATTTTGAATTTAAAAAAAGAAGTAAATAATGGCATCGGCTTTGTACCCCAGGGAAACCGGGTGTTCGATGAGATGACCGTGCTGGAAAATCTGGAAATTGGGGGACTGCATCTACCCAAGGACCGGTTTAAAGAAGAACTAAAAAAATATGGGAGCTATTTCCTGAACTGGAGAAAAGAAAAAAACAGAATTCAGGGAAACTGAGTGGCGGTGAGAAACAAATGCTGGCCCTTGGCAGGGCTCTGATCATCAACCCGAAAATGCTTCTTATGGATGAACCCTCTCTGGGGCTTTCACCCAAGCTGGTGAAATTCATGATGGGCCATATTCGTAAAATCAACCGTGAATTCGGGGTGACTGTCCTGATTGTAGAGCAGAAGGTCCGTGAGGTCTTGGAAATCTGCCATCACATCTATTCAATTAAACTGGGGAAAATTGCCTATTCCGGAAAACCCGAGATCCTGAAAACCGATAAGCAAAAGCTAAAAGAACTGTTTTTATAAGACCTTATTTAAATAATTGGCTTCGATTATTAACTCCTCAATTCCCTGACTCCTAAATCAAAATTTGGAAAAAAGATCGGCATGACAGTTATGGATGCTTAGGGTAAATTTAGATATTGAAATATCAAAATAATAAGAGATATGGATAATAAGGTGTCCAAATGGCATGACAGCCAATTTTTGCCCGCATGTCGGCGGGGAAAACGTCTGTTTTTGTCCATGTAGGTCTGTGTGTGTCGAGCGAGCGTAGCGAGCGGGTGGCAAATTATCATGTACGATAATCTGCGTTGATCCGCACATAATCGGTTGAAAGGTCGCTGGTCAGAATACGGGCCTCTTCTTGCCCAAGGCCCAGATCCAAAACAACTGTGAACTCTCCGGCAGCCATGACCTTCTTGGCTTGGTCCTCAGCCTCTTTGCCAACGCCCATACCCATTCTCACAATTTCGATGTCATCAAAGGACAAACTGATCAGCCCCTGATCCAGGGGGAAACCCGCACGGCCTGCTGCAGCAAGAATACGACCCCAGTTAGGGTCTTCGCCGAAAAAGGCCGTCTTCACGAGTGGGGATTCAGCAACAGTCCGGGCTATTCTATCTGCCTCTTCTCTGGTCCTTGCTCCCTTTACGACCAAGGTTACACACTTGGTCACACCTTCGCCGTCCATGACAATCTGCCGGGCCAGGTCTTGCAGCAAATCTTTGAGTACAGCCTCAAGGGTCTCTCCGTAATGAATCTTGTTAATCTCCACATTTCCGGCAAGACCGTTGGCCAGGGCCAGAACAGTGTCATTCGTACTGGTATCCCCGTCTATGGTAATCCGGTTAAACGTGTCTGATACGGTCCTTTCAAGTGCGCCCTGCCACCAGACCGGGTCCACCCTTGCGTCTGACAGGACAAAGGAGAGCATTGTGGCCTGGGGTGGACCAATGTTCGGCCCTATCATTCCAGCGCCCTTTGCCATGCCGGCAACAGTCACCTCTACACCCCCGACATCAATGCGCCTGATGGCTGTCTTCCGAACCGTATCCGTAGTGAGAATGGCGTCTGCCACAGCTTCCAGCCCATTTTCAGAAAGGCCCCTCACAAGTGCCGGTACGGCCTCTCTTATCCGTCCCATGGGGAGAGGTTGGCCGATCACGCCGGTTGACGAGACCATCACATCCTCAGGGGTTATACCCATTTCCTTGGCCACGAGAGAGCAGATCTCGTGGACATGGGCCACCCCCTCATTGCCTGTGCAGGCATTTGCATTGCCGCTGTTTACCACAACAGCCCTGGCATAAGGCCCGCCCCTGCTGAGACGATCAAGCCCTGCAAGGACCGGGGCGGCCTTTACCTCGTTTCTGGTAAATACGGCTGCCAACACCGCGGGCTCATTAGAGGCTATTAGACCCAGATCAAGGCGTCCCTGATACTTGATATTGGCTGAAACGGCTGAACCCTTAAAACCAGGGACCAATAAGTTCATAGTATAGCAATTTCCTTTTTTTCTAAGTCCGCCCGAAAGGCGCTAAGTTCATTTCCTTCCGCAACATTTCTTATATTTTTTCCCGCTGCCACAGGGACATGGGTCATTACGACCTACTTTCTGCCCCTTGCGCTTAACAGTCTTTGGCTTGTCATCGCCATCTCCACGGCCATAGCTCATGCGCTGCTGTTGCTTCCTGCGACTTGCTTCCAGCTCTTCAGTTTCTCTTTCCCGCATGGGACGAATCCGGAGCAGGAGGCTTATAGACTCTTCTCTGAAGCGCTGGATCATGGCCATAAACATGTCATAACCCTCGCGCCTGTACTCCTGAAGCGGGTCCTTCTGCCCGTAGCCCCTCAGCCCTATACCCTCTCTTAAATGGTCCATATTGAGGAGATGATCCTTCCACAAGTTATCCAGAGTCTGGAGAACTATGAACCTCTCCGCCCGTGCCATCTCTTCATCGCCGAACAGGGTCGCCTGGTTCTCATAGGCTTGTCTTGCGACCGCGGCTATTTTTTCTTCCAGTGCCGCCTGATCAAGATCCTCTCTTTCTTCCTTAGGAATGTCCAGACGAACAGAAAACCGGCCAAGTAGACGTTCCTCCAGGGCCTTCCAATCCCATTCTTCTGGAAGACCTTTTTCATCCGTATAGGTATCCACCAACTCTGCCGCTATATCATCAATAAAACCATAGAGCTCCTCCCGCATATCCTCGCCGGCAAGTATCTGCCTCCGCTGGCTGTAAATCACCTCTCTCTGTTTGTTCATTACGTCATCGTAATCAAGGAGGTGCTTTCTGATCTCAAAGTTGTGGGCCTCAACTTTTCGCTGGGCGTTCTCTATAGCCTTGCTCAGCATGGAGTGTTCAATAGGCTCTCCTTCATCCATGCCCAGCTTATCCATGATCCCGGAGATGCGGTCTGATCCGAAGATGCGCAGCAGGTCGTCCTCCAGGGACAGGTAAAACTTGGAAGAACCGAGGTCGCCCTGGCGGCCGGACCTACCCCTGAGCTGATTGTCTATCCGCCTTGACTCATGGCGCTCGATACTGAGAATGTGCAAACCGCCCTTATCGGCCACCCCCTCGCCCAGGACTATGTCCGTCCCCCGGCCTGCCATGTTGGTGGCAATGGTAATCCTGCCTCCCTCCCCGGCATGGGCTATGATTTCCGCCTCCCTCTCGTGATGCTTTGCGTTCAGGACTTCATGTTTAACTCCCTGGCGCTTCAACATCTTTGAAAGCCGCTCTGAATTATCCACGCTGGAGCTACCCACCAGGACAGGCCGGCCCTGATCATGAAGGGATTTAATTTCCTTGGCTGCAGCTTCGAATTTTTCGCTCTCTGTCCTGAAGACCACATCCGGATAGTCCTTGCGAATCATATCCATGTGGGTGGGGACTACAACCACCTCCAGGTTGTAAATCTTCTGAAACTCCGCTGCCTCTGTCTCGGCAGTGCCCGTCATGCCGGCGAGCTTTTCATACATGCGGAAAAAGTTCTGGAAGGTTATGGAGGCCAGGGTCTGGTTTTCACTCTCTATCTTTACGCCTTCTTTGGCCTCAAGGGCCTGGTGCAGCCCATCACTGTAACGTCTTCCCGGCATAATGCGGCCTGTGAACTCGTCAACTATCACCACCTGTCCGTCTTTGACCAGATAATCTACATCCCTCTTGAACAGGGCATGGGCCTTAAGGGCCTGTTGCACGTGGTGAAGGAGTTCGGCCTGGGCAGGATCATAGAGGTTTTTCACTCCCAAAAGCTTTTCACACTTTGCCACACCCTCTTCAGTCAGACTGACAGCCCTGGCCTTTTCATCCACTGTAAAATCGGTTTCCCTTTTCAGGTGCGGGCTGATTTGATTGACCCTGTAGTAAAGATCCGTAGAATCTTCGGATGGGCCGGATATGATGAGTGGGGTCCGGGCCTCATCAATGAGGATGCTATCCACCTCGTCTACTATGGCATAGTGAAATTCCCGCTGGACCATGTCCTCAAGGGAGTACTTCATGTTGTCTCTAAGGTAGTCGAATCCGAACTCGTTATTAGTGCCGTAGGTCACATCGGCCCCATAGGCCGCCTTGCTCTCTGTATTCTGAAGACCATGGACTATTACCCCAACATCCAGACCAAGAAAGCGATATACCTGTCCCATCCACTCCGAGTCACGGGTTGCCAAATAGTCATTAACAGTAACCACATGGACCCCGCGACCGGTAAGTGCATTCAGATAAACCGGCATTGTGGCCACTAAAGTCTTTCCTTCACCGGTCTTCATCTCGGCGATTTTGCCCTGATGCAGCACAATCCCGCCCATAAGCTGCACGTCAAAGGGCCTGAGCCCCAATACCCTGAGAGCTGCCTCCCGTGTAACGGCAAAGGCCTCCGGGAGCAATTCATCCAGAGACTCTCCCCGTTCAAGCCGTTCCTTGAATTCAGGGGTCTTTGCCTTGAGTTCTTCGTCAGACAATGCCTTTATTTCTGACTCAAGAGAATTTATACGATCTACAAGGGGCTGTAGCTTCTTGACCTCCCTGTCGTGTTTTGTTCCAAACACCTTTGCAACTATATTTCCAATCATATAATCAGAGCTCCACCAGCAGTGCTATTTCGTCACAATCCGGGAATTTTGGGCACTTCAAACAGTCTGCCCAGATTTTGTGGGGAAGTGAACTCTTATCCACTAATTTGAACCCCAATTTCTCAAAGAATTTTGGTTGATATGTGAGGGTAAAGACCCGGTAAATTCCAAGGACAACGGCCTCTGAAAGGCAATGCTCCACAAGCTGTCTTCCCATACCCTTGGCCTGGTAGTCTTCGCGTACTGCCAAAGACTTCACCTCAGCCAGGTCTTCCCAACATATATTAAGGGCCACCACACCCACGATATTATCATCAGATGTCTGCATTACGGTATAGTCCCGCAGATGATCATATATCTCGCTGAGAGAACGCGGCAACAGCAGACCCTGGTCTGCAAAGTGAGCAAGTAAGGCATGAATGGACCTTACATCTGATATCTTACCTTTCCGTATCATGATACTTTAATCACGTATGGGTACGACATAAGATCTCAAGTCATGTTTTTGGGCCAGGTTTTTTGCAGAGCTGGTGGCCTCCTCAACAGAACGAAACTCCCCGAGATGGACCCGGTACCAGATCCCCTTCTCAGGACCAAGGTCGGCCCTCCTGACTTTAGCTCGATAGCCCTTATCTCTCCACCTTCGGGCCTCTTTATTTGCCCGCTCCCCCTCTCTATAAGAAGCTATTTGCAACACAAAGTATGTGCTCTTCTTCTTTGCCTTTTTGATTTGGTGACCGGGCCTTTTAATATCATCCGCGCTACGGACCTTCTTTTTAACTGACTCTTTCCTTGGCTCTGGTTGCTTTTTTTCCTTAGTATCCAGTGGAGTTACCTGAGTTGTTTTTTCTGGAATTAGGGGAGTAACTTCCTCTGCTTCAGGCACTGCCCTTGCGACAACCTGGGTCTGGAGTGACTCATCCAGACTGCGTCCAACCAGCTTCTGACCAACCCAGAAACCTAAGATAAACACCCACAGAAAAACACAAACAGTAGATACCGTCAGGGCGATAAGCCCTCCCCAACCTAACTGGAACTGTATTTTTCGACTTTTTTTTCTGGTTCGAGCCATCTCTAAACCTCATGCTAAGCCCATAGGGCAGACACACAGGTCTGCCCCTACTGCCTACATTTTTTCAGGTGCTGATACTCCCAGTAGCCCCAGACCCTTGCGAAAAACCCTTCTTGTCACATCTGCCAAGAGAAGTCGAGCCTGAGTCAAATCCGGATCATCTGTGATAAACCGATGCCGGGTATAGTAGCCATGCAGTTGACCTGCCAACTCGGTAAGATAATAACTGACGCGATATGGCTCAAGGGCAAGGGCGGCGTCAGCCACGAGACAGGGGAATGCATCCAGTTGCTTCAAAAGCTTAATGTCCTCTGGGGTACTGAGGAGTGAGATATCAATATCCTGTGGTTTTGCGAGCGAAATTCCCTGCTCTCCAGCATTCCTGAAAACGCTTGAAAGCCTGGCATGGGCATATTGTACATAATAAACAGGGTTTTCCTGGCTCTGGCTCCTGGCAAGATCCAGGTCAAAGTCCAGGTGACTGTCACATCTGCGGGTCAAGAATATGAACCGCGCAGCGTCGCTACCCACGTCATCAAGCACTTCCCTCAAGGTCACAAACTCACCGGCCCTGGTTGACATGGCCTTAATCTTCCCCCCTTCCAGAAGATTGACAAGCTGTACAAGAAGGACCTGCAATTTATCTTCCTGGTAACCCAGGGCCCTTATTGCCGCCTTCACTCTTGCTACATATCCATGGTGATCAGCACCCCAGATGTCAACCAGAAGGTCATATCCTCTCTCCAGCTTATTTCTGTGGTAGGCTATGTCTGACGCAAAATAGGTAAGAACTCCATTTGAACGCTTAACTACTCTGTCTTTTTCATCTCCCAGGGCAGTGGACCTGAACCACAATGCCCCTTCTTCCTCGAACATGTAGCCTTTATCCTGTAACTCCGAGATGGTTCTGTCAACCAGCCCGCTCTCATGAAGGGTCTTCTCACTAAACCAGTTATCATAATGGACCCTGAACTCCTCAAGATCTTTGCGGATGTCAGAGGCTATGACCTTGACAGCAGTATCAATAAAAAATGTCAGGCAAGATTCCAGGGGCATGTCTAAATATCTGTCCCCTTCTCCTGAGGCAATGCTTGAGGCAATATCACGGATATAGTCCCCCTGATAATACTCTTCGGGAAATTCGACCTCCTGCCCAAAATATTCCAAATATCGTAAGTAAACAGAGGCCCCGAGAGTCCTCATCTGATTTCCTATGTCGTTGATGTAATACTCCCTTTCCACACTGAAACCAGCGGCCTTTAAGACCCTGGCCAGGGAGTCACCAACAGCTGCGCCTCTGCCGTGGCCTACATGTAGCGGCCCTGTCGGGTTGGCACTTACAAACTCCACCTGAACCAACCGGCCGTTACCAGCCCCGGACTCGCCGTAAGAATCTCCTGCCTCCCAAATGGTCCGCAGGTTCTCCTGCCACCAGGTAGTAGCTACAAAAAAATTGAGAAAGCCCGGCCCTGCTACCTCAATCTTATGAAATAAAGAGTTGGCCTCTAATATTTTGGCCAGACAACCGGCCAGCTCCCGTGGTGACCTCTTGGCCTCTGAGGCAGTTATCAGGGCCAAATTACTGGCAAAATCGCCATGTACTTCCTGTTTTGGAGGTACAACCTGATGTGATGCCGACAGAGACACATCAGGAAGCACTCCTTCAGCAACACCCTGTCTATAGGCCTCCTCTACAGCTTTCTGTATCCTGTTACGTAACACCTTTTCCCCTTTTTCTGGATCGCTTTTCCTTTATTTCATCGGCCTTCTTTGTCTGGCCATAGACCTTGCGAGCTTCCTGGTAAAAAAATGCAAGCAATCCCAAAATATGACCGTTCAAAGTATTGTTCGTAATAGTCCATTATCTCTAACACAGAATAGATAATAGGCCCATGCAAAAAACAGGGACCACGAGGTCCTTTTTTGTTAAAATAGCAGGAAAAGTAACCGATGATTAAAAAACAGTGAAATTAACTGGCATCCTTCACGACAAGTCAAAAGTAGTTTACACTTTGTTGATCTTGTATTTTGGCAATGAAATTGGAAACTGGAAATTGGGAAGAACACAAAGATGTAAATGTGTTACCTAATTTCTAATTTCCAGTTTCGACATCGGCATTCAATTCGATAATACACGCTTTTTCGAAAAAGTGTAAACTGGTGAATGAAGGATGCCGAAATTAACTCACGGAAATACTTTAAATGGAAGAACAAGCAACTGGATTTTTTCGAGAAATTGTGCAACAAACCCCGGCTTTTTATTTATTACTGACTTTATTGCAATATACGCCACACAGAAGGGGAGAATAGGCGCCGGCACAAGGACAATTTGTAAAAGGACAGGTACGCTCTTTTTGACCGTCTATCCAGAAAGTGGCATGTTTACAAAAGCTATAGACATTTCCGGGAAGGCCGAGCTCAAAGTCTTGACAAATCTCTTCGGATGATTCTTGGATTTGACTGGGAAAAGCAAGGGCCATATTCAATTCTCCCTTGCCATCATTATCGATCACTTTCCCTTGCACCTCAAACTTTAAGTATTAGGCTCGCAACGTATTTGCAATAAATGCCTTTTTCTTAGATAATATGCAAAAATCATTCCAGGCACTTAATCATTAATAATGCTAATAATGCTGCAAAACCGTACTTATCTCCTCGCAAAAAAGATATAAAAGAAACAAGTTGCCATTGCAAGGTTTTTTTCTTTACATTATGGAAAACTTTTTCTCAAATGAAGGAACAAATAACAAACGCGTGAACAGGTATTTAAAAAGGTGGTGTTTTTTCAGCGGAATCATAGCTGATTTTAGATTTTTGGAGTAAGAATTTCTTAAACATTAGATAAAGTAAATATTAATTCTGTTACAATTTAAGAAAACCGGTTCAATTATTTGGGTATAACAACGTGATACCGAAAAACAAGAATGACAAGGTAGGTCGAAATGATCCGTGTCCATGCGGGAGCGGGCTGAAGTATAAAAAATGTTGTCTTCTCAAGAAGGGATCAAAACACAGTGATCTCAAAAATCTATATTTGCAGAAATTCAGAATTCGACTCAAGG
>JAIWFS010000033.1:0-8831 GCA_048631505.1 archaeon
TCCAGATGCAAGGCGCGAGATATCCGAGAAACGAGGCGTATTTAGAGTACGTCGCAGTGACGAGGAAATCGAAGTAACACAGCAGATGGGGTATTTTCAGCGGAATCATCATATATTGTTCTCAATCGCATTTAGCATGGCATCGACTTCCGCTTTGGTAACAATCAAGGGCGGTACTAAACGGAGTATTTTTTCCTGACTCAGCAGTACCAGGAAACCTTCGTCCATGAGCTTATTGGCCAACTCAGGCACAGGTTTCCTGAATTCAATGGCCTGGATAAGCCCTCTGCCGCGCACCTCGAGGATTTTTTCCGAATATTTGCCGGCCAGGGATTCGAGACCTGTTTTCAGGTATGTGCCTGTTTCTTTCACCCTGTCCAGAAAACCAGAAGACGTCAGGGTTTCAATAACCACCTTTGCAGCAGCGCAGGCCACCGGGTTTCCACCAAAGGTAGAGGCGTGACTCCCAGGGGGGAGGTGGGACATCACTTCCTCTTTTGCAAGCATAGCCCCTATGGGGAACCCGTTTCCCAGGGCCTTTGCAAGGCAGATCACGTCAGGGACCACAGGGGTCTGCTCATAGGCAAAGAGTGTCCCGGTCCTTCCCATTCCCACCTGGACCTCATCAAACATGAGCAAGGCACCAAGGCGATCACAGATTTCCCTGGCTGCAAGGAGAAACTCATCACTGACCGGCCGCACTCCTCCTTCTCCCTGGATGGGCTCGATCAGGACCGCGGCTGTCCTCGGACCGGCAGCCAATTTGAGGGCAGTTATGCTGTCAGGTGGGACGTGGGTGAAGCCTGATGGCATGGGCTCAAAGCCCTGCTGGAATACAGGTTGTCCTGTGGCAGCTATTGTTGCCAGGGTGCGGCCGTGGAATGAGCCCTCCAGACAGATTACCTCGTAACAATCAGGGCCGCGATTTTGGTGGCCGTGTCGACGGGCAAGCTTAAGGGCCCCCTCTATGGATTCCGCTCCTGAGTTACAGAAAAATACCCGGTCGGCAAAGGAGTTTTTCGTAAGTAGACGTGCCACTTCCAACTGGGGCATGGTCCAGTACAGATTTGAAACATGGACCAGGGTCCCGGCCTGGCGGGCTATTGCTTCTGTGACTGCCGGATGACAATGCCCCAGGCTGCAGACAGCAATCCCGGCGGCAAAGTCCAGATATTCTTTTCCCTTGTCATCCCAGACTCTGCAGCCTTTTCCCCGCACCAGAGTTACAGGAAAACGGCTGTATGTATTTGCAACAGAGGAGCTGAGTGATTGAATTGTCACTGGACTATCTCCGTTCCAACCCCGGTATCTGTCAACAGTTCCAATAAGATGGCGTGTTCCTTTCTTCCATCGATAATGTGGGCCTTATCAACCCCACTGCCAAGGGCCTTAAGACACGACTTAAGTTTTGGGATCATTCCGCCGGTTGCAGTACCATCCTCCATGGCCTTTCTTGCCTCATCTGCCGTCATGGATGGAATCAGCTCGTTCTTCGAACTCATTACCCCAGGGACATCTGTCAGGAGTATAAGTTTTTCAGCTTTAAGCTCCCCTGCTATGGCCCCGGCAACAAGGTCAGCGTTTATGTTGTATGCCTGCCCCTCGGGCCCGACACCAACCGGGGCTATAACAGGTATAAACCCTGCATCCTCAAGGGCCTTAAGCACCCCGGCATTGATACTCGAAACCTTGCCCACTCTCCCAATATCAATAATTTCAGGCGGACGTTCATCACCGGTGTATTTGTAAATCTTCATAGGATCTGCCTGTATAAGATCACCATCCCTGCCGGACAGACCCACTGCCCGTCCTTCATAGCCATTGATAAGACCCACTATCTCCTTGTTGACAGTACCAACCAGTACCATCTCCACAACACTCATGGTCTCATCATCAGTGACCCTCTGGCCCTCGACAAATGTAGACCGGATCCCCATTCTCTCCATTATCTGATTTATCTGAGGCCCGCCTCCGTGGACAATGACCGGATTGATGCCCACGTATTTCATCAGGATGATGTCCAGCACGAACTTCTCCTTGAGGGATTGTTCCGCCATGGCGTGGCCGCCGTACTTTATGACAATGGTCTTGTTGGCAAACTGTCGAATATAGGGAAGGGCCTCAATAAGAATCCGGGCCCTTGATAGATTGTCCATAAATTATCCAATCAAGTGTTTAAAGGATCACAGGATAAACCTGCTCAAATCCACGTCCTTAGCTATATCCCTCAACCTCTCCTGCACATAAGCAGCGGTTATCTGAATTTGCTGAGGGGCAACGTCCGGGGCCTCAAAAGAGATTTCCTCAACCAGTTTTTCCATTACGGTATGGAGTCTTCTAGCGCCTATATTTTCCGTGCGCTCGTTTACTTCAAAGGAAATCTTGGCTATCTCTTCGATTGCCTCTGTATCAAATATCAGCTCTATGTTTTCTGTGTCGAGCAGTGCCATATATTGAGTGACAAGGGCATTTTCCGGCTCTGTAAGTATCCTTACAAAGTCTTCCTGAGTTAATGCATCCAGCTCGACCCTGATTGGGAACCTTCCCTGAAGCTCAGGCAGTAAATCAGAGGGTTTTGAGACGTGAAAAGCACCGCTTGCAATGAATAGTATGTGGTCTGTCACTACGATACCATGCTTGGTGTGGACAGAAGTACCTTCCACTATAGGCAGGAGATCCCGCTGAACTCCCTCCCTTGAAACGTCAGGGCCGCCGGTTCCGCCCCCTTTGGTAGCAACCTTGTCAATTTCGTCCAGGAAGATGATCCCTGATTGCTCAACACGGGCAATGGCCTTTTTCACCACCTTGTCCATGTCTATTAATTTTCCTGCTGCCTCTTGTTCAAGGATTTTTTTGGCTTCAGAGACCTTTACATGACGACGCTTCGGCTTGTTAGGCATTATGTTGGATAGCATGTCCTGGATGCCACTCTGCATCTCTTCCATGCCCGCGGCAGCAAAAATTTCAATCATTGGTGAAGAGGGCCTCTGGGCAACCTCCAACTCCACGAAGCGATCATCCAGCTTTCCATCTCTCAGCATCTGACGGAAGCGTTCCCTGGTAGATGTTTCTCCTGCGTCTTGCTCGCTCTTAAGACTCGGTAACAAGATGTCCAGGAGTTGGTCTTCAGCAAGGTCTTTAGCCCTTGCCTCCACCTTTTCCTTCTCTTCGGATTTCACCATGTCCACCGCAAGGTGGGTGAGGTCCCTGATCATGGACTCGACGTCACGGCCCACATATCCAACTTCAGTGAATTTGCTCGCCTCGATCTTGAGAAAAGGAGATTTTGCCAGTCTGGCAAGGCGTCTTGCAATCTCAGTCTTACCCACTCCTGTGGGCCCAATCATAATGATGTTTTTAGGGGCGATTTCATCCCGGAGCGGCTCAGGGACCTGCTGTCTTCTCCATCGATTCCGGAGCGCTATGGCCACTGAACGCTTGGCCTGGGACTGGCCAATAATATACTTGTCCAGCTCGGTTTCTATCTCTCTTGGTGTTAAAGGTTTGATTTCCGCAATTTCCACTGGATTTATTATTCCTCCTGAGATTCCAGACTTTCAACTATTATATTTTCGTTAGTGTAAATACAGATAGAGGCCGCAATGTTCAGGGAAACCTCGGCTATCTCCCTGGCTGAAAGATTACTGTGGGCTACAAGGGCCTTTGCTGCAGAAAGGGCGTAAGGCCCTCCTGAACCTATGGCCAATATGTCGTCATCAGGTTCTATTACGTCACCGGAGCCTGAGATGAGGAGAGAATTTTTTTCGTCAACTGCAATCAACAGGGCCTCAAGCCGCCTTAAAATTTTGTCTGTGCGCCAATCCTTGGCAAGCTCAACTGCTGCACGCACCAAATTACCCTTGTATTGCTCGAGCTTCTCCTCAAGCTTTTCAAACAGGGTAAAGGCATCGGCAGTTGCGCCTGAAAAACCGGTAAGGACCTTTCCGTTGTAAAGTGTCCTTATCTTTCGTGCCTTGTGCTTGATAACCGTGTTCCCCAGTGTCACCTGCCCGTCGCCTGCAAGCACCGCCTCGCCATTGTAACGAATAGCCAGTACAGTAGTACTACGAATATTGTCCTTTGTTCGGCTTTTCACTTTATTATTATACACGTTTTACTCCACATCCTTAATTTTTTGATTTTTTCCATTCACTATTGCCTCTTTGATTTTTGACTTTGCCTTTTTTGCCCTGGGGTGGGCGTTGTTATATACTTCGGCCAAATGACTCAGGTCCAGGTGCGTGTAAAGCTGCGTGGTCGCAAGACTCACATGACCCAGCATTTCCTGAATCGGTCTGAGGCCTGCACCTGATTCAAGTAAATGGGTCGCCATGGAGTGACGGAAAGTATGAGGAGTAACAGGCGAGTTCAGCCCGACCTCTAACCTTCTCCTGGCAACCAATCGCTCTACACTTCGAGGACTTAACCTGGTGCCCCTTCGATTGACGAAGAACGCCTTTTCGTCTTTGCAATGCAGCCTTTCCAACAGTGCATCTCTGAAAGGCAAATATGCATTCAATGCCTTGGCTGCCTTACTGCCAAAAGGAATTACTCGCTCTTTATTGCCCTTGCCCCTCACACGCACCATCTCAGGTGAGAGGGAAACACTGGAAACATCCAGACCTGAAAGCTCGCCAACCCTTATTCCCGAGCTGTACAGAAGCTCAAGGATGGCCCGGTTCCTTAGATCCTGGAATCCCTTATCTTCACCGGTGTCTACCATGGAAAAGGCCTCATCTACAGAGAGATAAGCCGGGAGGGATTTTTTTGTTTGAGGTGCCCTTATACCATCAGCAGGACTCTTTTCAACTATCCCTTGCCTGAGCAGGAACCGGAAAAAGCTTCGAATGGAAGCAAGTTTACGGGCCACAGTGCTCCTGCTTGCTCCCCTTTTCAGCATTGAAGCAAGCCATGTCCTTATTTCTTTTGCAGTGATAGAGACCGGATTTTTCCCAGAGCCTATAAACCTACTAAGTTCCTCAAGGTCTCTTCGATAGGCTACTATCGTGTTAGGAGAAGCATTTCTCTCAACCTTGAGAAAATCCATAAATGTCTTAATTTCATTAACCATAACCACGCTCTGCCCGAGGACAAGAAATGAAGTAAGGTTTTTTCTATACCACACATCCCTTAGAATTCAATAATGATCTCATCGTCATGGATGTTCGATGAGATTTATTTACTCATGATTAATAAGAAAAAGAACGAAGAATTTATATGGGATCTTGAGATAAAACTTGTCTGGTATATAGGAAGGTGAGGACTCCCATGGAACTTGAGGAGCTTAAAGCATGGATCGGGCTACAGTTGGTGCCCGGCGTCGGGAACATAACCCTGAGACGGCTTGTAGAACACTTCGGCTCAGCTAAAGCAGTATGGGAGGCCGGGCCTGCTGATTTTTCAGAGATAGTGCGATTGCCTGCTCAGGTTCTAGACGACCTGGCAAAAGGTCCTGATGAAAAAGCTCTTGAGCGCAGCATCGGTGTCCTTGAAAGGGTCGGCGCATGGACCATGACTTTCTTGAGTAAGGACTATCCATTGCTCTTGAATGAGATACAAAATCCGCCGGCACTACTTCATGGCATCGGTGATCCCTCTTCTCTAAAAAAGAGAGCGGTTGCTGTTGTCGGCTCAAGATACCCCAGTTCCTATGGGCTGGATGTAGCTCGAATGCTTTCATCTGAACTTGTGCAACATGGCTATACAGTAGTCTCCGGCCTGGCCCTTGGAATAGATACCGCTTCTCACGAGGCGGCCCTCAGATCAGGTGGCAACACAATAGCTGTAAAGGGGTGCGGTATAGACGTGGCTTACCCCAGACAAAATACAGGTCTTGTACGTCGCATAGCAGATCATGGGGCAGTGATTACCGAATTACCACCTGGCTCATCTCCGGAGGCAAGAAATTTTCCAATTCGTAACAGGATCATCAGCGGTCTCTCCTATGGAGTCGTAATAGTCGAGGCAAATATGAAAAGTGGGTCTTTGATTACTGCTTCCTGTGCCCTGGACCAGGGTAGAGAGGTAATGGCAGTTCCAGGGAGTATTTACTCTTACAGGAGCAGCGGTACACATTGGCTTATCAAGCAGGGAGCACGGTTGGTAGAGAACTTTACGGACATAATGGAGGAGCTTGGCGCAGAAAAACAAGGGCGCAATACAGACCTTGTGTCAGGCGTCTCCAAAGAGCGACCCGAGCTTTCTCCTGAGGAACAAAATGTCTTTGACAAACTTGAGCCCTATCCGCAACATATAGACAATATTGCTAATCTATGCGGGCAGTCTGTTGGTCAAGTCAGTGGACTTTTACTCCAAATGGAGCTAAAAGACCTGATTCAGGCTTTTCCAGGCCAAATATATCAACTTAAGTGAGAGTGATTTTATGAAAAAAGGTTTGGTAATTGTAGAATCCCCAACCAAAGTGCGGACTCTTAAGCGCTATCTGGGCAAAGACTTCGATATCAGGGCCTCTGTAGGTCATGTGAAGGATCTCCCTAAGAAATGTTTGGGTGTTAATGTCGAAGATAACTTTACGCCTGAGTACGAGATAATCCGTGGCAAGAGCAAAATAATTAAAGAGCTTAAGTCTGCAGCATCCAAAGTGGATAACATATATCTGGCCCCTGACCCGGACCGGGAAGGAGAGGCCATAGCATGGCATATAGCAGAGGAACTCCAGGCCAAGCGGGGAAAAGCCAGACAGTTCCATCGTGTGATGTTCCACGAATTGACTGAACAGGCGATCAGGAAGGCTATCAAATCACCAGGGAAACTGGACAGAAACAAGTACGAGTCCCAACAGGCAAGGCGGATACTGGACAGGCTGGTTGGATATAAAATATCTCCTCTGCTCTGGAGTAAGGTAAAAAGAGGCCTTTCAGCAGGACGTGTCCAGTCGGTTGCAGTTCGCATAATATGTGACAGAGAGAGGGAGATTCAGGCCTTTGTGGCAGAAGAGTACTGGACTGTTACTGCTCAACTGGAAGGCCCCAACCCGCCTCCCTTTTTGGCAAAGGTAATTGCCCTTAAAGGTAAAAAACTCTCAATTCCTGACGGGGAAAAGGCCCAGGAGATAGTGAGAGACCTTAAAACGGCTGATTTCAGGGTTAAAAAGGTTGAGACTAAAGAGAGAAAGAAATACCCCTCACCTCCGTTTATCACCAGCACAATGCAGCAAGAAGCAGCCCGTAAGCTTAGGTTTTCTGCTAAAAAAACCATGATGCTGGCCCAGAGACTCTACGAGGGTGTTGATTTGGGAGATGAAGGTCCGGTTGGGCTCATAACTTATATGAGGACCGACTCTACCAGGGTAGCCAAGGAGGCGGTAAAGGAGGCTAGAACCCTTATTAATGGGAGGTTTGGCAAAGACTTCGTGCCACAAAGGGCACCGGTTTATAAACGGGGCAAGATGGCCCAGGATGCCCATGAGGCAATCAGGCCTACCTCGGTCACCAGGACTCCGGAGGATGTTGCGCCCTATCTGGATAAGGCCGCTTTGGCTCTGTACAACCTTATTTGGAAACGCTTTATTGCCTCCCAGATGAGTCCGGCAATATTGGACCAGACCCGTGTGGACATAGAGGCCGGTCTGTATCTGCTCAGGGTTGTCGGAACCGTTGTCCGTTTTCCCGGTTTTACCATCTTGTATTCAGAGACAAAAGATGAGTCCCAGGAGAAGGGACGGAACAATTCGGATAAGGACAAGACAGATCTTCCTGCTTTGGCAAAGGATGATCCCCTGAAACTCCTGGGAATTGAACCAAAGCAACATTTTACCCAGCCTCCACCCAGGTATTCCGAGGCAAGCCTTATAAAAACTTTGGAGGAAAAGGGAATAGGAAGACCCAGCACTTACGCTAACATACTTTCTACCATCCAGGGAAAAGAATACGTGCGTCTTGAAAAACGGTACTTTTATCCCTCTGCACTTGGCTTCGTAGTGACAGACCTGCTTGTTACACATTTTCCGGAAATCCTCGATTCAAAATTTACTGCTGCCATGGAAAAAAAACTTGATGGAGTGGAGGATGGTTCCAATTCCTGGATAAAGGTACTTGAAAAATTTTACGGCCCATTCAGCAAAAGTCTTAACCTTGCTCAGGAGGAAATGAAGTCCATCAAAATAAAAGGCGTTTCTACTGATATCAAGTGCGATAAGTGTGGTGCGCCTATGGTTATCAAATACGGTAGGAGTGGAGAGTTTCTTGCCTGCTCAGGATACCCTGAATGTAAGAATACCAAAGACTTTAAAAGGGATGAGAAAGGCCAAATTCAAATCCAGGACAGGGAAATCCGGACTGAAAAAATATGTGACCGGTGCGGTCGACCAATGGTTATCAAAAAAGGACGTTTTGGTGAGTTTCTTGCCTGTTCGGGATACCCGGAATGCCGGAACACAAAATCCATTTCTACTGGTATCCCTTGTCCTGAGCCGAGTTGTGATGGCGAGTTGTTTCAGAGGCGTTCCCGTTCAGGTAAGACCTTTTTTGGCTGTAGCCGCTATCCCAAATGCAAATATGCTACATGGGACCGGCCGGTGGCCAAAGAGTGTCCTCTTTGCGGATCCCCGATTCTGATGGAAAGAATTACACAGAGCGATGGGAAAATACTCAAATGTCCTGTGAAGGGATGCAAGTATAAGATAGATCAAGAAGGGGACTGATTCACTTCGTGACAGACCCTAAAAAAATGCTTGACACACAAAAAAAGACTGCTAGATTGCTGCACTCGTCACTAGAAATAATTCTTGGAAAGTATTGAGTGGCGTAAAGAAAAAGCGCTTGACAACATAGAAATGGGTGGTTAAGTTTTATTTCTATTCTTTAAATCCT
>JAIWFS010000034.1:0-8828 GCA_048631505.1 archaeon
AGATTATGGTTATCCTGGCAGCTCTTAATACATGTATGGGGGGTGGCTGATCTTGTTAAGATCCGGTGCCAGTAAGGCCCATCCGTCATCTTTCCCGAAGTCTGAGATTTCACCTCTGACTTCACTGATCAAACTGACTGTCAGGCGCAGGGAACTTTTTGAACCCGGAGCCAAAATAGTAGTGGCAGTTTCAGGTGGGCCGGATTCGGTCTGTCTGCTGCATATTCTGTATTTATTGAGTAGCCAGTGGGGGCTGGGCCTTGAGGTGGCCCACTTTGAGCACGGCCTCAGGGACCGGGAATCCAGAGACGATGCCCGTTTTGTTGAGAAGCTGTCCCATGATTTTGGACTTGGTTTTTCCATTGAGCATGGCAATGTCAGGGCCTTTGCCGGCAAAGAAGGCATAGGAATTCAGGAGGCTGCCCGAATCCTCAGGTATGAATTTCTGGAACGTGTGCGTACTGAAACTAAGAGCACATATATTGCCACAGCACATACTGCTGACGACCAGGCAGAAGAAGTACTGCTGCGGTTGATCAGAGGTGCAGGCCTTCCGGGGCTCAGTGGAATTCCATGGGTGAGAGACAACTACATAGTCCGTCCGCTGCTGGGTGTAACCAGGCAGCAGATCCTGGGCCATCTTAAAGTCTATGACATCCCATTCGTAATAGATCAATCTAATAATAGCAGGGCATATCTGCGCAATCGCATTCGCAAAGACCTTCTGCCGCTTCTGGCTGAGGGTTTCAACCCTGCCATTGTACGTACTGTTAATCGCACGGCAGAGATGCTGGCAGAAGATCATCAGTTGTTAGAAAAGATAGCAGAAAAGGCATATCAGGATTCATTGTCATCTTCTTTCCAGGGGGGAGAACTGGCCTTCAGTGTAAAGAAGATTCAGGGTTATCCAGGGCCGATTCGCCGCAGGATTTACAGAATGGCCCTGATGGATTTAAGACTATTCAGTGGCAGAATCAGAGCCGGCCATCTCTTGGGGATAGATGAGTTGGTTACTACCTGTAAAGACCCTTGTGCCTCATGCAGGCTGCCCGGAGGTGCTGTGGCATTTAGAAGATATGAAGAGCTGTTTATTTCCTCTTCCGGCCCGGAAGAACAGATTTTGGATTCAAATGGCGGCAGTTTTTCTATAAGCGTAACCGGACCTGGGCGTTGGCCTGCCCCTTGTGGAAAGGGACACGTGGAAATTTCACTCTCAGATGTTGCGAGTGACTTTAGGTCCCGAAATCGAAAGGAGTATTTCAGGCCCCTGTGGTTGAATCCTGAGGCCGTTAAGTTTCCTCTGGATCTCAGGACAAGAAGGCCTGGGGAAATTTTTTGGCCCTTGGGCGCCCCAGCGCCTTTTAAGCTCAAGAAATTCCTGATCTCAAGCAAAATTCCCCGTGGGGTCAGAGGTTCTTTGCCATTACTCGCCAGCGGCAAGGAAGTAGTGGCAGTAGTGGGGGTTGAAGTCTCCCATCCCTATAGGCTCGTTCAAACGAGCAGAAAGGCGCTTTCACTTCAGTGGATAAAGTAAAATAATTATTGTATTCAATTCGTTATTTTGATTTATTATGTGTTTTGATTTATGGTAACTATTCAGGTGGATAGGCTGAAGGCTGAAGACTGTTAGGAAAAAATGCATTTTAAAGCCGTGTTTGGTGCAAGAATCAGATATTTCCGCCGAAGTACGGCAATCGTGCTCTTTTGACCCCTTCAGCCTTCAGCCTAAACAGCTTCAGCCTAACTACGTAAGTAGTTACGAAAAATATACTACTGTAGCGGAGGACTACTTTTGAACACCTTTTACAGGAACTTGAGCCTGTGGCTTGTTATTGGCCTTGTGATGGTCTTTATATTCAATCTTTTTAACGAGCCTCAGAAATCAATACAGGAGATCCCTTACAGCGGCTTTTTGGAACATGTTGAAAAAGGTGAGGTGACCAGTGTTGTTATCCAAGGAGACAAACTTGACGGTGTATTTGAGAGCCAGGCACCTTTTCTCACTGTAATACCTGCTCAGGATCCCGATATGATGCATTTGTTAAAAGAAAAAGGGGTTACTATCCAGGTAAAACCTGTTGAGGATATGCCTTGGTATTTTACATTGCTGATTTCGTGGTTTCCCATGTTGCTCCTCATAGGCGTATGGATTTTCTTCATGAGACAGATGCAAACAGGGGGTGGCCGCGCCCTGTCCTTTGGTCGCAGCAAGGCCAAGCTTGTTACTGATCAGAGTACCAAGGTTACTTTTAAAGATGTGGCAGGCATAGAAGAGGCCAAGGAGGAACTGGAGGAAATAATCGACTTTTTGAAAGATCCCAAAAAGTTCACGCGTCTCGGAGGCAGAATTCCAAAAGGTGTCCTGCTGATCGGGTCACCTGGTACAGGGAAAACCCTTCTGGCCAGGGCCATAGCCGGAGAAGCGGAGGTACCGTTTTTCACTATCAGCGGGTCTGACTTTGTGGAGATGTTTGTTGGTGTGGGTGCTTCCAGGGTAAGAGACCTCTTTGTCCAGGCAAAGAAGAATGCACCATGCATCATTTTCATTGATGAGTTAGATGCAGTAGGCCGTCACAGGGGTGCCGGTCTCGGGGGCGGACATGATGAAAGGGAACAGACGTTAAATCAGCTCCTGGTGGAAATGGACGGTTTTGAGAGCGCTGAAGGGGTCATTTTGGTTGCAGCTACCAACAGGCCTGATGTACTGGATCCGGCCTTGTTAAGACCTGGCCGTTTTGATCGACAGGTAGTTGTCCCTGTACCCGATCTCAGGGGACGTGAAAAGATATTGAAGGTACACGTGAATAATGTTCCGCTTGGACCGGATGTTGAACTGTCAGTAATTGCCAGGGGTACACCAGGGTTTTCCGGGGCCGACCTTGAAAATCTTGTAAACGAGGCAGCCCTTCTTGCAGCCAGAGAAAACAAAGAGACCGTTAGCATGGCCGACTTTGAGAAGGCCAAAGACAAGGTGCTCATGGGCACCGAGAGAAAAAGCCTTATCATTTCGGATGAGGAAAAGCGCATAACTGCTTACCATGAAGCAGGACACACATTGGTAGCAAAAATTCTCCCAGGCACTGATCCGATTCATAAGGTGACCATCATACCAAGGGGTCGTGCCCTTGGGCTCACCCAGCAGCTTCCGGAAGATGAGCGTCATAGCTATCCAAGGTCATATCTTCTTAACAACCTTGCAATTCTCATGGGAGGCCGGGTGGCAGAAGAACTGATAATGAATGAATTTACCACCGGGGCGGGAAATGACATTGAAAAGGCCTCACACCTGGCGAGAAAGATGGTTTGTGAGTGGGGTATGAGTGATGGGCTTGGCCCCATAGCATTTGGCAAAAAGGAAGAACACCCGTTTCTCGGCAGGGACTTCAGCCAGGTTAAGGACTACAGCGAGGAGACCGCCCGGAGAATAGATCAAGAGATCCTGAAAATAGTGCATGATTCATACAAACGAGCCAAATCCGTGATTCAAGAGGATATTGATTGCCTTCACAGTATTGCCAATGCCTTATTGGAGAAGGAATCCCTTGATGCAGCGAGTATTGAACAGATAATGAGTAACTGCCGAAAAGATACTCAGATTCAAATGGCAGGCGCCTGATACTACGAGGATGGCGCAATTATTCACTCCCCGCCAAAGAGTGTGAACGGTTATAAGGATGGCTCTCCCCAGTTTGGCTATAAAAGAGCATACATTCCACTGGGGTTCTCGCACATATATCATGGGGGTCATAAACGTGACCCCTGATTCATTTTCAGATGGCGGGAAATTCTTTTCTCCGGAAGGGGCTAAGCAGCAGGCCGCCTCGCTGGTTGCTGCCGGAGCTGATATCCTGGACATAGGAGGGGAGTCTACCCGGCCTTTCTCAGAGCCTGTTACTCTGGAAGAAGAATTGCATCGGGTGATACCTGTCATAAGGGAGATACGGGAAATCAGTGATTGCCTAATATCTGTTGATACTGTAAAGGCTGAGGTAGCCGAGGCCGCGCTTTACGAGGGGGCTGACATTATCAACGATATCAGTGCACTGCGTTTTGATCCCAGAATGGCCGATGTGGCATCTGCCTTTGAAGCCCCTGTTGTGCTTATGCATATGAAGGGGAGTCCTAGAGATATGCAGGTAGATCCCTACTATGAAGATGTGGTTGGGGAGGTCAAGGGCTTTTTGGAAAAACGCATGGCCTGGGCCAATAGCAAGGGCATTCCCAAGGAAAAGATGCTGATTGATCCCGGCATTGGGTTTGGGAAAAGTTTTCAGGACAACCTGGTATTGATTAATCGCTTGGAGGAGTTTACCGAGTTAGGGGTGCCGGTCATGGTGGGTGCGTCGCGGAAGGCCTTTCTGGGAGCAATAGCCGGGATAAATGAGGCAGGAGAGCGTGACGTAGCTACTCTGGGTGCGATTGCAGCATCAGCCATGAGGGGAGCGGATTTGGTGCGGGTCCATAATGTTGCCCTCACCAGACAGGTGCTCCAGGTAGTTGATGCTATAAAACAGTGTAATCTTTAATGCTTGAGAGCCTTACTCAATATATACCGATAATTCGGTGGCAGGATGTAGTGGACATCTTGGTGGTTTCCTACATCATATACCGTGTCGTCCTTCTTATCAGGGGAACCCGTGCTGTACAGATGGCAGCAGGGCTGGCTTTAATTATTGTGATTTATTTCGCAGCCGGGGAGTTGAAACTCTTCACTCTTCACTGGCTCCTGGGGACCATCCTTAGCTCTTTGTTTCTACTCATCATAATAGTGTTTCAGGACGATATTCGCAGGGCGCTGGCTCAGATGGGCCAGACCCCTTTTCCGAAGATTCGGGTAAAGACCTTCCAGGCCCTTGAGGAGATTGCAAAGGCAGTCACTACTTTAACAGAGAGCCATACGGGCGCCTTGATAGTACTTGAGAGGAATGTAGGCTTAAAGGACCACCTTGAGTCAGGAGTGACAATTGACGGGCAAGTAACTCGCGCCTTGCTCTGTACAATATTTGATAAGGGATCTCGGTTACATGATGGTGCGGTAATTATTCAAAAGAATAGGCTTTCAGTGGCTGGATGCGTGCTGCCCTTGAGCACAAACCCAAACATCAGCAAACGTCTGGGCACCAGACACAGGGCAGCTATAGGTATAACAGAACAGACCGATGCCGTAGTAGTAGTCGTTTCTGAGGAGACCGGCAGTCTCTCTGTGGCCATTGCCGGAAAAATCACCAGAGATATAGATCCCGGCACGCTCAGGCGTATCCTGCATAACGCCTTTGCAGGTGAAGAGACTGAAAAACCATGGTGGCGAAGGAGGATAGTTTAGCCTGTGCACCGGCGAGGTTCTATTCGAAAAGATTGGGTTATCAAGTTGCTTTCATTGGGATTTGCTTTGCTGCTTTGGTTCTTTGTGGTTGGACAAGAAAAGGCCGAGGTAAGCGTTTCCATTCCACTTGAACTGGTAAATATACCCGCGGGCCTGGTAATAGCCAACGATATTCCTTCTAATATTGATGTTAAAGTCTATGGTCCCCGCAGCATGATTCGCGCCATGGCTACTAAGGGTGTTTTTAGGGTAATTGATCTTAAAGACGCAACACCAGGCAAAACCACTGTTCACTTATCACCTGATAGCCTTTCTTTGCCCGGGGCAGTTCGAGCACTTAGGATACAGCCTAGCAATGTTGAAATAGTGCTGGAGCCTCTCGTGTTAAGTGATTTTCCGGTAAGGCCTGTTCTAAAAGGCACGGTTGCCAAATATCACAAGGTCTTAAACACGGAAGTATATCCTCCGAGGGTGGTTATTTCAGGGCCTGAAAGTGTAATAAAGGCTATGAAGGACGTAAGGACATTCCCAGTGGACCTTGATGGGGCTTCGGATAATATTACCAGGGAGGTAGGTCTGGATCTTCAGGGACTCCATGTATCACCTGAAGAAAAGGGGACATATAAAGTCGCTGTATATATAGTGCCTGCCCAAGGCACAAGGCGCATCACTCATATACCGGTACAGATTGAAACCACCAAGTCCGATGTTTTATGGTGGCCCAGAATAGTAAGCGTGACTTTACGAGGGCCCATACTGGATCTCAGAGAAATCAAGGTCACAGATATATATGTTGGGATTTCAGTGAATGGGCTTGAGCCCGGCATTCATTCGGTGGAGCCTGAATGCATTGTCCCTGGAGGATTCACATTAATGGAGATAACACCCCAAAATATCAAAGTGAATATTCCTGAGGAAAAGATTGAGGAATTGAAGGATTTAGGAGATCATTAAATGCGCAAATTGTTCGGTACAGACGGCATTCGCGGAATAGCTAATATCCACCCCATGACCACTGATATTGCCATGAAGATTGGCCGTGCCGTAGCCTATATGTTTAGAAATCGTCGTGGGCGTCATCCCAGGATACTTATAGGAAAGGACACCCGGTTATCATGCTATATGCTGGAGAATGCGCTTGCAGCCGGAATATGTTCAATGGGAGTGGACGTTTTACTGCTAGGGCCCATGCCTACCCCGGCCATTGCATTTCTTACCACTAACATGAGAGCTGATGCCGGAGTAGTGATATCAGCATCCCATAATCTTTTTCAGGATAATGGAATAAAACTCTTTTCAGGCGATGGCTTTAAATTACCCGACGAATCAGAGGAGCAAATAGAGGAGCTGATGGATTCCGGAGTATTAATAGAATCCCAACCAACAGGGCAAGATGTCGGCAAGGCATTCCGCATCGACGATGCCCCCGGCAGGTACATAGTATTTGTGAAAAACACGTTTCCAAATGATCTTGCCCTGGATGGCCTTAAGGTAGTGTTGGACTGTGCACATGGTGCTACCTACAAGGTGGCTCCTGCTGTTTTTGAAGAGCTTGGGGCTGAGGTAATCAAATTGGGAGTAAGTCCAAACGGTACCAATATTAACTATAAGTGCGGAGCCGTTTATCCTGAACTTATGCAGAAGGCTGTGGGCGAGCACAAGGCCGATATCGGAATCGCACTTGACGGGGATGGTGACCGTGTAATAGTGGTTGATGAAAAGGGTTCAGTGGTTGATGGAGATCACATCATGGCAATATGTGCCTATGATATGATTGACAGGGGTAAGCTCAACTCAAATACCGTAGTGGCAACGGTCATGAGCAACATGGGGCTTGAGGTCGCTCTGGAGAACAAGGGCGGGCGGCTGATCCGAACACAGGTTGGTGACCGCTATGTAGTGGAGACCATGAGAAGGGCAGGTTACAACTTCGGTGGTGAACAGTCAGGACACCTGGTGTTTCTGGATCATATAACTACAGGAGATGGTATCTTGGCTGCCTTACAGCTTTTGGCTGTCATGCAAAAGAAAGAAAGGCCCCTTTCAGAACTTGCCGGAATAATGGCTTCCTTTCCTCAGGTACTGCACAATGTCCGCGTGCGGGAGAAGAAGACTGTGGATGAAATTGCCGGTCTTAAGGAACTTCAGGACCGGTTAAAGAAAGATCTTAAGCGCAGAGGCAGAATACTTGTCAGACCCTCCGGCACCGAACCGGTTATACGTATAATGGTTGAAGGCGAAAACGAGGAACAGATTAACGACATAGCCCTGAAAATGTGTAATCATGTTGAGTCGGTCTGCGGGGCTTAGGATTCTTTACAGGCCCTTAATCCGCTTTTCGTCTGATAAAAGCAGGAATATCCAATTCATTGGTGTCCACTTTATCAAGGCCATCAAAGTCTAATAGTTGTTTCCCCGGATTCTTTATATGGCCGGATATCCCGACAGGATCCTTTTGGATGTGGGTTGTCGGATCATGTTCCAGTTTTATAATCTTATTCTTTTTCTTGATAGATTCTATTGGTGTAACAATGTGCTTTTCAAAGGAACGGGCATCAGGCCCTATACCGGTGGCTATGACTGTTACCCTGATCTCTTCATCTATATCGTCATCAAATACAGTACCCAGGATGATATTGGCGTCTTCATGGGCCTCGTTGTAAATCAAGGAAGATGACTGTTCTACCTCCTCCATGCTCAGAGTAAAACTGCTTGCGGTAATATTCATCAGGATGCCCCTGGCACCGCTTATGGAAATGTCTTCAAGCAAGGGATTGGCTATGGCCATCTGTACTGCCTCCAAGGCCCTGCGTGACCCTTTGGCAACACCTGTACCCATGAGGGCCATCCCCATTTCAGCCGTAACAGTGCGAACATCTGCGAAATCTACGTTTATATACCCTCTCAGGACTATGAGGTCTGAAATGCCTCTTACTGCATAGTAAAGGACCTCATCTGCCTTTCGGAACATCTCCAGTATCGGAGTGTTGGGCTGGGCAAGGCTTCTGAGCCGATCGTTTGGAATGGTTATTATAGTATCTACAACATCTTTTAATTCTTCTATTCCCTCTTCAGAAACGCGCATCCTGCGTTTTCCCTCGAAGGAAAACGGTTTTGTCACTACTGCTACTGTAAGAGCACCCATTTCCTTACTGATTTCTGCAATAACAGGGGCCCCTCCGGTGCCGGTACCTCCACCCATTCCGGCAGTAATGAAGACCATGTCGCTTCCTTCCAGCATTGCCCGGATATCATCTATGCTCTCTTCTGCGGCTTCCCTGCCAATTTCAGGTTTTGCTCCTGCTCCGAGTCCCTTGGTGAGTCCTTTACCCAGCTGAATCTTTGTGCCGGCCCTGGACACTTCAAGGGCCTGGGAATCCGTGTTTGCAGCTATGAATTCCACACCCTTGAGTTCGGAGGCTATCATACTGTTAATAGCGTTTCCGCCTCCACCTCCGACTCCAATTGCCTTTATCTTTGCAGTGAGTTTTGGCTCTATAAACTC
>JAIWFS010000035.1:0-8785 GCA_048631505.1 archaeon
GGACAGGTCATACAAAACATAGGCCATGCCCAGACAATCGTCCTTTCTGTAGATGGGAATGGAAAAAAGCGAGAAAAACAGACCATTTCCGAAATCCTGGAATTCGATTTTTTGCAAATCCTTTTTCTGACAAAGTTTTTGCAAATATGGTTTCAAGGCCATCAAACTCCCCGGCAATTCCGGGATAAACGTAGAGCCCTCCCTCTCTTGGACAAAAAAGAAAGCCCCATTGGCAAAAGGGTATTGCTTTACCATGAGTTCCAGAAGCTGGTTTTTCATTCCAAGCATAAGGTTTACCCGAACCGCATTGTTCAAGCTGATCTCCCGAACGCGTGTTTCCAACAGGTTCAAGCGATCGCTAAGGGCCATGCTTACTTCTTTTTCCTGTACCTGGAGCTTATTGTAAAATTCATGGTCCATGCTATTGCTGAGTGTAGCGTAAAGGATTCCCACGACCAGGGTGAGGGATACCCCTTGGAATACAACCAGGGTCCAGGCAATAAACCTTGAAAATCTTTTCTTTGAAGCCATTTAGTCTCCGTGAGCTACGGACTGTCTAAAACCACCTCGTCTGCGGCCATGAGAATGTCTGAAGGGATTTTGATGCCCAGTTGTTCAGCCCTTTTTAAATTGAATACCAGGGCATATCTCCGGGCCTCTTCTATGGGTATGTTGCCTGGATCTTCTCCCCTGAGAATCCTGACCACCATTTGACCGGCCTGGCAACCCATGGAGTAAAAGTCCACAGCCGCCCCTCCAAACAGGCCCAAACGGGTGAATGCATAATTAAGGGCTATTTCAGGTTTCTTTGAGTTTTGAACAGTCCAGGCAAGAATTTCCGGGGCTGTATAGGTCTTTCCTTTACAGTCTTTAAGCAGGAGGGCTGCAGGATAAATGGCGCCCACATCTGAATCTATGTTTGTTGCGCAAATCTCTGCCTGATACTCTTCCCAGTTCCTCGTTATTTTCACTTCCCAGTCACAGGCAATTGATCCTTCTTTGATCTCGATCTTGATCTGTTTTGAGATCGCCTGACCAGTTCGGGATGGATCCACAAATATCCTGATCTTTTTTAGACCTGGAAAGAGCTTTGCGTGGACTCGGATAGCATCAACAATGTGAAGTTTTTCATAGACACCGGTGATATTGTGACCTGGATGGGACCTGGAATCGATGCAAGGTTTAATTAGGTTGTAGTGTTCCGGCTGACTGTTCATTCCGGAGAAGACTATAGAAACTGGTGAATCGACCAGATCTAAGGCAACGGTGCGAAAGGCATTGTCATCTAACGTTACAAGGACCTGCGGACTAAAAGAGCGGATTTTTTTCAAAGCTTTGCGAGTCTGCACCATCATGAGTTTCGGAGTGTTGTTTTTTCGTTTGGTGTCCATATAGTACGCTTCGATTTCGAGGCCTTCTTTTTTATTGAATCCGGCCTTTTTCAGCGCTGCAATAACACCGTCATGTTGCGGTTGGCCGCAGATATGGCCGGCCTCATAACTGTGCAGAATAAAAATCCTCCTTGGAATATCTGATGATGCATTGACATTGAATAATCCAAAGACAAGTAAAAAATTTATTATGAATAGGCCTTGGATTAATACATGTCTAATCTTGGATTTCATGGAATCCTACTCTTATGATTTCAACAGACCGCCTCTTGCGGTTTCGTCACACATTTTCCCTGCAACGTGGAAATAATGTCTTACTTGTCTTTTTTAGTTGTCGGACTGTTTGTGAAAAAAACTTAAATGATTTAAACCCAGGGGTTCCCCAGATCAAACGGACTATTTTACCGGGTGTCCTGTAGCAAATGGCCTATAGAGGGGATCACCTATCAGTATCATTTGCCAGGAGAGCACCGGGCAACTTAGAAAATACGCCTCAACTAAGGTGAGATGTTTACTAAAGAGAAAACGAAAAAAGGTCTCCGGTAGTGGAAATGCCTGGAGATAGGGCTCGGCAACAGGACCTATCGTTGCAGCCACCCCATCTTTCAAAAGCATTTTGCACCAGCCCTTTCCATGTCCCCGCAGCGTCAGGCACTCGCCGCTGGCTATATGATACGCCACAGCGCCACGCACCCAGGTAAATGCATCCACATAATGCATCAGGCTGTACCAACCACAGTACAGGGCCGCCTGAGGACATGAGTCCTTTGGGAAGAGCTCTGACTTCGTGTCGATAACCACCTCCAGACACCCCTGGGACCTGACAAACCTTGCGGCCCTGCGCAGCGACCAATCACAATACTCGTATGCCGAAAGATCCTGTAAAGGCAGTTTCGGATAACGGCAATCAAAATATGCAACACCACGAAGGCCGTTGTTCTCCGCATATAGCGTGTCATCAATCATGCGACGGACTGTCATAGGGTCGGGACCATCAAGGCGGGCGACCATCATAACGTCGGAGGGCTGATACTCTTTTTTTTCGGAATGATAACCCACATAAAGGGGATTGATGATCCACCCGGATCGGGGGACTGCTTTTTTAAGGACCAGAGTGAGCTCGGAATCCACGGCTGCAAGCTCGTCACTGGGCGAGATCATTTGAAAACCTTCATTCCATTGCCGTTGCGGTTTCTTGTGTTTCTGTCTCCGGAAGACCCTGACGGCCTTTTCGGCCAACAGATTTTCCATTGCGGCGTGTTTTTTCTTTATTGCAGGATACTCCAGACGCTCAGCCCCGTTCATAGGAGACGCCTGGACACGTAAGGGAATCTCGTAGGTAAGGAGTATGCAACGAATGTCAAGAGACTGTTCGTTGGATTGAATAAATTCCCTGATCGGTTGCGCAAGTTCCTTTTCATATATCTCTCTTGAACAGGTATCCTGTGTTGGGAGGGAGACCAGAAGCAAATTGGATCGTGGAATGTTGCGTCTTTTCATATAGTAGCCGGCAAGATCAGGGCCACTGGCACTTTCTCGGTTGGCTACAACCAGAATCTCATCCGGCCAAAGTCCAAGCGCAACCTGGGGAGTCAGAAATACAAAACCAAGCCAGAAAGCGAAATAAAAGGCAACCCTAGACCTGAGGTAGTTCAATGTAATTGACCTGATTATAAGCATTATCCGTGATTAGTGCTTGGCCGAAAACCTCTGTCTTTTCGGTCAAATCCGAAATCCAAAACACGAAATTCGAAACAATGACAAAAATATCGAATTCCCAGCATCCTTTAAAAAGGCACAAAAGTAGCTTACACTTTTTCGATTTAGCCGCAAAGAGTCTAAAGTTTTTCAGCATCAAGCTGCCCGCGACAGTTCACCATGCTGAGTCTTCCTGGTCTTGGCTTTAATTATTCAGGGTTGAATTCCCCGCTCATTCCTGGAAAATTTCGCGCCTTGCATCTCGGGCTTTTTGAGCGGAATCATGTTTCGGGCTTTTTGCAGTGTAATCAGAAATTGGTTAAAACCCTTGGCATCCTTTATTCACCAGTTTACACTTTTTTCGAAAAAGCGTGTATTATCGAATTAAATGCCGATGTCGAAACTAGAAATTCGAAAAGTGTAAACTACTCCGGATTATACTCTACACGGTCACAAATTGCGCTTTTTTGAAGACGTCATTCCGGAGAAAGCCGGAATCCAGTAATTTAGATATGCTCTGGATGCCGGATCAAGTCCGGCATGACGGTTTTGGAGTTCTTTAGTGGATAAAAGGCACGATAGAGAAACCTCAAATTATGACCTTTTACAGTATAGAATAATTATTGGGAAAAAACATTGATGCTGGATCAAGAACGATTAAACAGAGATTATCCCTCGGACGTACAGGTCATCCATCTGGGAACCAGGGAGATTATCCTTATCGGCACGGCTCATATCTCTAAGGATTCGGTCGATTTGGTCCGCAGGGTGATTAAAAGCGAAACGCCGGACTGCGTGTGCGTGGAACTTGATGCCAAAAGGTACGAGACGCTGTCCAAAAAGAAACGTTGGGAATCCCTGGATCTTAAGGAAATTATCCGCAAAAAGCAGCTCAGTACCCTGTTATTCAATCTGATGCTGGCTTCCTACCAGAAAAAGCTGGGAAACCAGCTTGGGGTATTACCGGGCACAGAACTTCTGGTGGCTGTGAAGACTGCGGAGGAAAAAGGGATTTCCATAGCCCTGTGCGACCGCGATGTCAGGGTCACTCTGCGGCGGGCCTGGCATGCTACATCCTTTTTCAAGAAAAACTATCTGCTGGCCAGTCTATTCGCTGGATTGTTTGATCGGACTGAAATCACCGAAGAAAAGCTGAACGAATTAAAGAAAACAGATGTCCTTTCAGAACTTATGCTGGAACTGGGGCAGGCCCTGCCGGAGCTGAAGCGGGTCCTTATCGACGAACGAGATACGTTTTTATCCGAAAGAATAAAGAACGCAGAGGGCAAGCGAATCGTTGCAGTGGTGGGAGCAGGCCATGTCGAGGGAATCAAAAAGGCGTTGATGGAAGACAGGCATGCCCAGATGGAGGAGATCAATGTTATTCCGCCTGTCTCCCCGATATGGAAGGTTCTGGGCTGGTCTATCCCTGCGGTAATCCTTGCCTCTCTCGGAGTAATCGCATTGCAAAAAGGGTGCGATGTAGCTGGTGATAATATTATTTACTGGATCTTGGCTAACGGCATTCCTTCTTCCATAGGGGCAATGCTGGCCTTAGCTCACCCGCTTACCATTGTCTCCGCCTTTGCCGCAGCGCCTGTGACCAGCCTGACGCCTGTCATCGGTGCCGGCTATGTCACCGCCTTTGTCCAAGTTTTGGTTCGACCACCGGTGGTCAGGGAATTTGAAACAGTACTGGAAGACATGTCCACGCTGATCGGCTGGTGGAAAAACAAGCTGCTTAAAGTCTTTTTGGCTTTTTTGCTTCCAGGCCTCGGTAGCATGATCGGCTCCTGGATTGGTGGGTATGAGATCATCTCCAACCTGTTTTGAGATCAATTAATCGTACCTCCGTTAATATGGACACCATCGCCGTTCTTTGCTACAAGTGAACTGAAGGCGTTTTGCGGTTCCCCTGAAGACATGGAGGGTCCAAAAAGTCTGGATCAAAGGGGTTACTTCCTGAGATATGGTGTTAACTTTTAACAAGGAAAAGAGGACTATGAAGCGAAGACTCACAATTTGGATTTTGGCATTGACCCTGGTCGGGGCATTCGGTCTCATCGGGTGCGACAAGAAAGAAGAAACAGGCGCCGAGAAGGTGAAGCAGGATGTAAGCGAAATGGCCGAGGAAGGAGCCAAGGCAACCGAGCATGATGCCCAGGCCGTGGGGGAAAAGGTAGAAGAGGCTGCTGGAGCAGTGCAGGAGACCGCGGAAGAGGCTGCTGAAGCCGTGGAGGAGAAGGCAGAAGAGGCTGCTGAAGCCGTGAAAGGGGAGCACAACTAGAGGATTGCGCAGGAACTCGGAAAAGCTTAAAAAAAGGGCGTTTTTAAAACGCCCTTTGAAGGTTGGCAATGCAATAAAATACTACGTCATTTCCGATAACCTGACCAGCTTTTCGTAGTCGGCATTCACACGCTGCTGGATGTAGGCAATATGTTCTGCATCCAGGTGGCGGAAGCGACGCTGGCCTTTCAGGTATTCCTGAACAGGCTTGGGCTTTGTTATCTTGCGGCTCATGATGTAGCGTCCTTCGATAACTTCATACAGGGGGAAGACCCTTGTCTCCACCACCAGCTTGGCAAACTCGATTGAGCGCTCAGGTGCCGATCCCCAACCTGTTGGACACGGTGAGTATATGTGTATGTAAGCAGGTCCTTTGACCAGGGCCGCCTTTTTTACTTTATTCATCAGGTCCAGGAAATATGCAGGCGAAGCCGTAGCTACATAGGGGATGTTATGGGCCACTGCTATTGCTGGCACGTTCTTTTTCCAAGTGACCTGGCCAATGCTCTTTTTGCCTGGAGGGCTGGTGGTTGTCATGGCCCCGTATGGAGTACAACTGGAGCGCTGAACTCCCGTGTTCATGTATGCCTCGTTGTCTAAGCATATATAAGTGAAGTCGTGGCCTCGCTCAAAGGCACCGGAGATCCAGCCAAGACCTATATCACTTGTTGCGCCGTCTCCTCCCACTGCCAGTATGTCTACGTGTTTCTTAGAGATCTTGCCCTTGCGTCTCAGGACCTTCATGGCAGACTCTATGCCCGATGCCACGGATGCCGGATTCTCAAAAGCAATGTGGATCCATGGCACTTTCCAGGCAGTCTGTGGATATGGAGTAGTAATGATCTCCATACACCCTGTAGCCATACAGACAATAACATTTTTTCCCAAGGCCTTCATAGCCATTCTAAGGGCCAGGACTTCACCACAGCCTTGACACGCCCTGTGGCCCGGTGCAAGCAGCTCTTCCTTGGGGAGATTTTTCGCCTTAAATCGTTTGAATTTTTCGAATTCAGGTATCATTTTTCACGCACTCCGATCACTTCGTACAGTTCCTTTGGACGTTTCTTGGCAAATACTGAGGCCTTGTCGACCATTTCTTCAAACCGCTCAACAGTTACATCCCGTCCACCAAGCCCGGCAATGAAGTTGAAAATTTTAGGAGCCCCAGGCACCTTGTAGAAAAGAGACCTGAGCTCAGCACCCACCGGGCCGCAGATTGCGCCAGGGGGCAGACAGCGATCCACTACTGCCAGCATTTTTGCCTTTCCGGCGGCCTTCCGAAATTCCGGTCCGGGGAATGGACGCCATAGACGGATCTTTACCAGCCCTGCCTTTTGCCCTTTATCCCGCATGGCGTCTATTGCGGTCATGGCTGTCTCTGAAATGCTGCCCATTGTGATCAGCAAAACTTCGGCATCTTCAGAGCGATAGGTCTCAATAGGATTGTACTGACGCCCGAAAAGATCGGCAAATTCCTTCCATCCCTGGAGTATCACCTTCTTGGACGCCTTAAGGGCTTCATTGTGCGCGACCTTTGCCTCTGAATATATCTCTGGAATACCTACAGGACCCATGGTGATGGGCTTTCTGGGATCCAGGCGGTAGCGGGGCTTGAAGGGAGGAAGATATTGATCCACCTCCTCCTGGCTCAAGAGCTCTACAGCCTCGACAACGTGACTCAGGGTGAAGCCGTCAATGTTTACGATCATGGGTAAGGACACCCGTCTGTCTTCAGCCACCCTGAAGGCATGAAGCATAAGATCAAAGGCCTCCTGGCCGGTGTCCGCAAAGGTCTGGATCCAGCCGATATCCCTCTGGCTCATTATGTCCTGGTGGTCGTTCCAGATACTGATGGGTGCAGACAATGCACGGTTCACTACAGCCATCACTATGGGAAACCTCATTGGACCGGGTATGAAGAGGATCTCGCTCATCAACAAGAGGCCCTGGGCGCTGGATGAGGTAAATGTCCTGGCCCCGGCTGCTGAAGAACCGCAGCAACAGCTCATGGCTCCATGTTCAGATTCTACCAGGACGAATTCAGCGTCGACTTCTCCATTTGCTACTACTTCCGAAAGGTGTTCCACAATATGGGTCTGAGGGGTAATGGGATAAGCAGGGATCACATCTACATTCGCCAGCTTTACCGCCTCAGCTAGTGCAATTGATACTTCAATTCCCACGCGTTTGGCCATGATCATCCCTCCTCCGGGACTATTGTTATGGCATCTTTGGGGCACTCGTGGGCGCAGATGCCACAACCTTTACAGTACTCCAAGTCTATCTCAAAGAAGCCGTCTTCAGTTTGGATGCAGGCCATGTCAGGACAATATATCCAGCAAATACCACACTTGTTGCACTTTTCATTGTCAATGACCGGCCTTTGAGATCGCCAATCGCCCGTCCTGAATTTGACCGAGCTACCCGGCTCCATCACGTGACACCCAAAGGTTATTGTCTTCCAACCTATAATGGCATCAGTATTGGCCATTTTGTTACTCCTTCACTTTATCATAAGATGTTATGGGGTTGGTAATATCTTCAGCATCATCCAGTGACTGTCGTCTCTTCAAATGCCCTGCGCATCGCAGCCTTGTTTTTCTCAGAAAGCCGCCCAAACCGGCGGTCCAATGCATCTTCCATGGCATCTGTCCCTACAATGCCGGTAGCCTTTAAAAGGGCTCCCAGCATCGTGGTATTGGTAATGGGCAGTCCCAGGACTTCTCTGGCTATGGTATTGGCATCTACCATGGCAAGTTTGCTATCCAGGCCAAAGGTCTCCCTGACCTCTGACTCCTTCATGTTGGTATTCAGGATGACAATTCCGTCTTCATGCAATCCCTCTGAGACCTTTACCAAAGAGGGAAGCGCTGAGTCCAGTACTATCACTATGTCCGGGCGGTAGACCTTTTCCCTGGTCCGTATTGGGGAGTCACTCACCCTTACAAAAGCCGTAACAGGGGCACCCCTCCTTTCCGGACCGAAGCTGGGAAAGGCTTGCGCGTATTTTCCTTCATCTATGCCTGCAGTTGCCACGAGCTCAGCTGACGTAACAGCTCCCTGCCCGCCGCGGCCATGAAGTCTGACTTCTTTCATTGGCAATATCTCCCATATAAGTATTTTAGATGTGACGAATTAAGACCCTAAAAAATCACCCTACCATAGAAATCGCCATACCTGAAAAGAAATTCAGGCTAAGGAGCATCTAAGGACATTAAGTAATTATGAAATGGCTTATCAACTTACTCGTGATAAAGTTTGTTAACACGTTGGTTTTTCTCTTGTCAAGGGTCTGATTTGAGAGCCAGGGTCATTTTTGATCATTAATGGAATTCAATTTCTTGTTAAGTTGGCAGAGAATAGTGCGAATATGTTTGGATTTTTTCCCCAATGCCTCTGCCTGTCGTCC
>JAIWFS010000036.1:0-8675 GCA_048631505.1 archaeon
CATTGACGAGCACCTCGTGGCGTCCAGGATCAATTTCGAAATTGTGAATTCGAAGGACCGATGTCTCTTCCAGTTGTTCTTTTATCCTCCTTCGAAGAACCGCTCTGACTCTCGCTAACAGTATCCTCGGACTGAAAGGCTTGGTGATGTAATCGTCGGCTCCAAGTTCCAGCCCTGTTACGATATCCGCTTCCTCGCCCTTGGCTGTCAACATTACAATAGGTATGTTTTTGGTGTCGGGATTATTTTTCAGGCGTCTTGTGACTTCCAGACCGTCTATGCCCGGAAGCATAAGATCCAGCACAACAAGGTCAGGGCTTTCCGACCGCACGAGGCGTAAGGCCTGCTCACCTGATTCCGCGCAAGGAACCTGATAACCTTCTCGCGAAAGATTGAATTTCAGTAATTCCAGGATATCTTCTTCATCGTCTACCACGAGGACCTTTTGGTTTGCCATGACATGATCCTTATTATTGTAGATTTATATGAGCTAAAAAATCAATTTACTATAAAAGTATTAGCGTTCTATCAGGATTGTGTAAAGAATCTGTTAGATTCCCTGGCTATCACTATCACGGAATTGGCTTCAATTCTTGGTGTCTCGAGAAAGACGTTATCAAAATAAAAAATTTCTTGACATGGTGGCAAAAAGTGATATCATTTTATCTGTGAACCGCAACCATCGAAAAACATTGGCCGCCGTATTTGCCGATCCGGTCTCCGGCAATATTGAATGGCGAAGAATAGAAGCCCTCTTCAAAGCTGTGGGCTGCGAGATCATCGAGGGTAGCGGTTCCAGAATTACTATTTTGCATAAAGGCCGAAAAGCGGCCTTCCACCGCCCACATCCCGGCAAGGACGCCTTGCGGTATCGGGTAAGAGCAGCCCGCGATTTTCTTAAACTGATAGGAATTACGCCATGAAAAACGCTATGACTTACAAAGGTTATGCCGCCCGCATTGAGTTTGACGCCCAGGATCGTATTTTCTTTGGCCGCCTGGCGGGTATTCGAGATATCATCACCTTCCACGGCGAGACCGTGGATGAACTGGAAGCAGCCTTCAAAGAGGCGGTTGACGATTATCTTGCCACCTGCGCCAAGCTGGGAGATGAGCCGAACAAACCATACTCCGGCAAACTCACCTTGCGCATTCCACCTATTGTTCACGCTGCTATCGCCACTGCAGCCGAGACCAGTGGTAAAAGCCTCAATAAATGGGTTGCTGATATACTGGATCAAGCCACGCATGCACATTAGATTTTCGGGGCTATTCAAGTTCTTCATCTCCATTCAAGTCCGGAGGTAACTACTCAGGTTGTAGGGCTCAAGGTTTTTCCACGGAAATCGCGATCGCTTCCGTATAGCGGGCATGGATCGAATCTCCCACCTTCAGGGTGTCGAAGGCCTTGTTTCTCGGCCGGGTCGGATGAACTTGGCGGATGTACTTTTTAAAGAATTTTTGCTGCCATCGTTAAAAACACATTGCATAAAACCATATTGACTGATATTGTCAGCAATATGAAAACAACCATAGATATTTCCGATTCGTTGTTACAAGAAGCTAAGAAGCTGTCTGCTCAAAGAAAGATCACGCTGCGCTCTCTTGTTGAACAAGGGCTGCGTGAAATTATCTCCAGACAAAAATCAGATCAAAAATTCAAGTTAAGGAAGGCCGGCTTTAGAGGAAACGGCCTTCAGGATGAATTTCGCGGAGAAAGCTGGCAGAAAATCCGGACAGCAGCCTACGAAGGGCATGGAGGATGATAGCTGTAGACACAAACATCCTTGTTTATGCCCACCGTGAGGAGTCTCCTTTTCATGAGAAGGCTCTTGACTGTATTACCGAACTTGCTGAAGGAAGAGCATCATGGGCAATCCCCTGGCCATGCGTCCATGAATTTTTTTCCATAGCTACTCATCCCAGGATTTATGATCCGCCCAGTCCTATTCAATGTGCTGTGGATCAGCTCGATGCATGGTTTGAATCACCAACACTTGCTCTACTTTCTGAAACACCGGATTACTGGGTTATACTAAGACCAATTGTAAATTCATCGCAGGTAAGCGGCCCCATGATACATGATGCACATATTGCAGCTATTTGTATACAAAATGGTGTCACTGAACTGTTGACAGCAGACCGTGATTTTGGAAGGTTCCATGAATTAAAAACACGCAATCCGCTTATAAGTTAAAAATCGTTTTTGAATCAGCTAGTTGAAAGTTGCTTGTGCACCAATATCCCCCTTTAATAAGCATGGTGTCCCCGGAATTGCGGAATTCCCATCCCTTTGAGACGTAAAATTAGTTGGGAGCAATCTCCTTTTCTTGTTCGATTCTTTCGTGAAGCCAGGTAGCCATGAGTTGGGTGTGGGGAATACCCTTTTTTCGGGCAAAGCGTTTTAACATAGAGATATCAAATGGATCCAGACGAACGGAAACTGGCTGACGGGTAGGGCGTGGAATCCTAAAGGGCTCTGCTTCATCGAGCATTTTTTGAACATGCTCGGGACTCTCTCCTGCAATCGCAATGTCCCATTTCTTTGCTTCTTGCTTGAGATCATTCCTTATTTCTTTTGGTAGTTTGTTCATTTTCTGATCCTCTTGAAATAGGCCTTTTTTGTGGAATCTGACATAGGAAATGCTGTTACGCATCGCCATAAACCATACTTGATTACACTGCAAAAAGTCTGAAACATGATTCCGCTCAAAAAGCCCGAGATGCAAGGCGCGAAATTTTCCAGGAATGAGACGTACTTATCGTACGTCGCAGTGACCTGTCTGCGTGCAACGCATAGGCAGGCTGGAAAATTGACGCAACGTCGCAGATTGGGCTTTTTGAGCGGAATCATGTTTCAGGCTTTTTGCAGTGTAATCATGACTATGATAAATAAGGCCCACTATGCGCCGACGGTAAGTGGTCCCTTTCCATGCTTCGGGTCTGGGTGGTTTACCAACTGGCCGATTTAAACCTCATTTCCAGCCCGGACCAGAGGTTTCGCTGAACACATACGAACTGAAAACAGGAAACAGTATCTATGAAATGGACAGAAGAGGCAAAAAAGGCCTTTGAGGCAGTACCGCCTTTTGTGAGGCCCATGGCCAAAAAGGGAGTAGAGGCCTATGCCCGGTCCCTGGGGCGGAAGATCATCACCCCTGAGCTCCTTAAAGACGCCAAAAGAAATCTCATGGGAAGACCTGGGATGAAATCAACGGATTCCCCAGTCAACAGGGAAGAACCGGACAGGAAAGCTTCGGTCCCTACCCCTCAATATCCAAACAGATTCTTTGCCAGAGAAGGGGTGGACCCACTGAAATACGCCTTTGATCGCAAGATCGCAGTTCATGCCGGGGCCGGAGGACAACCGCTTCCTGCTGAAGAGGCCTTGCCTGCCTGGCAGGCACTTTGTATTAAGCCTGACAGTTCGCCTCGAAGGACAGTCTATATCCATGTCCCCTTCTGCCAGAGCCAGTGTCTCTATTGCGGCTTCTTCATGCGTACCTTGCGCCAGGGCGACAGCACCCGTTACACTGATGCCCTCCTCAAGGAGATAGAACAGGTCTCGGGACTTCCGGCCGTGATCAGCCACCCCATACATGCAGTCTATCTGGGAGGCGGGACACCTACTGCTTTGGATGCAGGGGATCTCAAACGGCTGATCGAGGCTGTTTGCCGCCTGTTCCCCCTGGCCAAAGACTGCGAAATCACCGTGGAAGGCAGGGTGGCCGACTTTGGGCAGGACAAGATGCGCGCTTGCGTGGCCGGAGGTGCCAACCGTTTTTCCATCGGTGTCCAGAGCTTTAATACCAAAGTCCGGCAGGACGTTGGACGTATAGCAGACAGGGCAGAGGTCCTGAAAATGCTCACCACCTTGACTGACCTGAATAATGGGGCCGCAATTATTGACCTCATCTACGGACTTCCAGGCCAGACCATGGCTGTCTGGGAAGATGACTTGAGGACCCTGATTGAAGAGACAAGGCTGGACGGCGCCGATCTCTATCAGTTGAACGTCTTTAAGGGCAGCCTTTTGAGCCGGGCTGTAAATCAGGGTAAGCTCCCGCCCCCTGCCGATATCCCTACCCAGGCAGAGATGTTTTTAAAGGGAAGGGAGATGATGACCGCGGCTCGTTTCAGGCGTCTCTCCATGTCCCATTGGGGCCGCACTCCCAGGGAGCGCAACCGTTACAATACCTTTATCCGCTACGGGGCCACCTGCATCCCACTGGGCTGTGGTGCAGGAGGGCGCCTTCACGGCCACTATTTCTTCCAGGAGGGAAATCTGAAGACCTACTACAAGCGTGTCAACGCAGGGGAAAAACCAGTGGCCACGGCCATTCTCCTGCCTGCCCACTCCCCTCTTTTTAGAAACCTTGTTGGACAGATGGAAAATGGCAAAGTGAATCTCACTGTCCTTGGAGAAAAACACGGTTTTGACTTAGAGGCAGTCTTTTCCCCGCTCCTTGAGCAATGGGAGCAGGCTGGCCTGATACGGCGTCCGGGGGAAGGGTGGATTGAGCTCACAGTGGCAGGGGAGTTCTGGAATGTCAACCTGGCCCAGGCACTTATTGATTACTTCCAGCACTATCATCAGGAAGATGCGCGGCCTGGTTCCATGGCACTATAAATCCAGCAAGTTTTGTTGTATTGGAGGACAATCATGAAAACCTTAATCGTATGTGCGAGCAAGTATGGTTCCACCCTAGAAATCGGAAGATGGCTGGCGGAAAGACTGGGCGGCGATTGCCTTGTGGATAAGGCTGAATCCATGCCGGACCCGGCAGATGCAGATATTGTCATCCTGGGTTCTGGTATCTACAACCACCATGTATTGCCCTCTGTGCAGGAATATGTGAACCGCTTCAAGGATGCGCTGAAAGGCAAAAAGACTGTGGTCTTTGGAGTCGCCATGGACACAACAGGGGTTTTTGTGCAGGGAAAGGTCCACGGCGGATGGAACTATATCCTGCCTTTGATTAAGAGCCTGCCAAAACCCCCGATCCATGCCGGACTCCTGGGCGGGGAAATAAACCCGGACAAGCTGGATGCCGGGGATACAGAAGGACTTAAGCGGTTCTACAAGATGCTTTACGGCAGAGAGACTCCCATACCCTATAAGACCTGGATGAACAAGAAAAAGGTCTGGGCCTTTGCGGAAAAAATACTGGAGCGTCTTGAGAGGCCGTTTTAGTGTCCCTGTCGGGGCTTCTGGGTCGCGGTAGGAATGCGGGTTGCCCCGCACCCCCTCCCCCGGCCCCTCCCGCCAGAGGAGTGGAAAAAAAACCACAGACACCAGGAGATTAGGTTATGTGTAGATGGTATCGCATCACAGCAGGATGCCTCTTGTGCTTGATACTGCTTCTTTTTCTATCAGGTTGTGAACAAAAACCCAAGGATGTTGGTCCGGCACCTGTCATGGCCGTAGGTTCCCAGTGGTACGGTCACATTCCGGTATGGGTGGGCATAGAGCGGGGTATCTTCAGGAAACATGGCTTTGACGTATCGTGGAGATTCATCGGCAAAAGTATGGACAGGCTGAATGCTATCTCTTCCGGAGAGGCTCAATTTGCCAGTCTGGGAGAAATCGCCATGTTGAGCGCCATGGCCCAGGGCAACACGCGCTTTTACTGGGTAGGCAATCAGGATATCGCCCCTGGTTTTGAGGGAATGGTGGCAGGGCCGGGCATATCCGGTTTTGAGGATATCAGGGGGAAGAAAATCGGCTTCCCATTTGGTTCCACTGTGGATATCACCTGCCGGCTTTTGCTCCGGCAGCATGGTCTTGAACCGGACAGGGATGTCAAGCTTGTAAATCTGGAGGTGGGCGACGTGCCGGCTGTCTTTCGTGCCGGTAATGTGGACGCCGCCCTGGTCTGGGAACCCGGATTTTCCCGGCTACTGGAGGTAAAAGGGGCCACAGTACTGGGCATGGACACCGACACTGAAATCTTTAGACGATTCGGCACAATGACCGGCCCGGATGTTCTCATCCTGAACAAGACGTGGGTAGATGAGAACATCGTGAGGGCGCGGCGGTTTATGGCCGCCTATTTCGAAGCGCTGGAGTGGGTAAAGACCCATACTGACGAGACAGCGCAGATCGTCCAAGGACGTTACATACAACAGGACCTGGAGCTTGTCCGAACAAACCTGCGCAAGTTCGTATGGCAGGGGCTTAAGGACCAACCGCGAGTAATGAGTGATGAGGATCTTTTCGCACAGGTCGATTTCGTTATTGATATCCTTTACAAAGACATGAAGGCTATCCCGGTCAAGCCTGATTTCCGCCACTGGGTAAACCTTAACGTCCTTCCCGTGGAAGAGCCGGCCGGAGACTGATCTCATGGATGACAAAGAACTCGGGCTCTGGCATTCGGCTATTATTGGATCGGCAGGCTTTATCTTTTTTGTTGGCCTGTGGGAGGTGGTGGTGCGCCTCGGCTTTATCGATCCTTTTTTTCTCCCTGCCCCAAGCCAGGTGATGGAGCGAGCGCTGGCAATGACGACCGGCAAGGATGCCGTGCTGCTGAATGATATTCGAATGAGTGGCACACGGGTGCTCACCGGATTTCTGCTGAGCGCCGTAGTCGGCGTCCCCCTGGGACTGATAATGGGCACGAGCCGCCTGGTCCGGGCGTTTCTTAATCCCATCGTCTCCATCATACGCCCACTTCCGGCCTTGAGCTGGATACCACTTTCCATGCTCTGGTTAGGGATAGACGAACAGCAGAAATATGCCATTGTATTCATGGGCTGTTTTGCGTCCGTGCTTGTATATACTATTGATGCCACCCTAAAGGTAGACCCCCTTTTGATCCTTGCCGCAAGAAACCTGGGAGCCAAGCGCCTGCATACACTTCGTTTTGTTATGCTCCCCGGCGCTCTTCCCAATATCCTGAGCGGCCTGAAGGTGGTCCTGGCCATTGCCTGGACCTGCGTCATCTCGGCTGAAATGGTAGGGGCTAACAGCGGACTGGGATTCAGGATTTGGACTGCAAAGGAGTGGTCAGACACTGGGCAGGTATTGGTGGGGATGCTCTGTATCAGCCTTACCGTGCTGGTTCTGGACATCATCTATAGAGTGATCGAGAAGGTCCTTTTGCCTTGGAAGAGGATGTCATGAGTGACATCCTGATCAGGGCTGATAATGTATCGAAGGTATTTCACTCCCACAAAGAGGACGTAGAGGCTATTCACGATTTTTCCCTGACTGTGAAAAAAGGGGAAATTGTGTGCATTGTGGGGGCCTCAGGCTGTGGAAAGAGCACCTTTCTTAATATGGTGGCAGGTTTTATCCGACCATCCTCCGGCCGCATCCTTTTGGAAGGACAAGAGATCACCAAAGTAGAGCCCCGGTGCGGAATGATTTTTCAGAACTACGCCCTGTTTCCCTGGATGACTGTTATCGAAAACATCACCTTTGGCCCACGGCTGAAAGGCGTTCAGAAAAAGGTGAGGCACGAACAGGCCAAGCGGTGGATTAAGAAAGTAGGACTTGAAGGGTTTGACTATTCCTACCCCGGCGAACTCTCCGGAGGTATGCAGCAGAGAGTGGCGCTCACTCGGGCCCTTGCAAATGAACCGGACGTATTGCTCTGTGACGAGCCCTTTGGTGCGCTGGATGCCATGACGCGTCAGGCCATGCAACAGGAGCTGTTACGCCTGATGTACAAATCAAACCAGACGATTTTGTTCATCACCCACTCCATAGACGAGGCCCTCATCCTAAGCGACCGCGTTGTCATCATGTCTGCCAGGCCTGGTAGGGTGAAGGCTGTATTCGAAAACGACCTTCCACGCCCCCGCAAGTTGGAACTCCAGCTTACAGATCGCTATCTGGAACTCAAAAGAAAGGTCTGGTCCCTGGTTGAAGAGGAAGTTGTGAGCGTGCTGGGAATCAGGAAAGGATAGTAGAATATTCAAATAGCGGGTGCATTGTCAAACCCATGGATGAACCCATGAATACTGTTTTTCTGCTTAGACGTCACATTCATAAACTGCAATCCCATACGGTGCATATGACCCTTTTTCCAAATCCATCGTACAATGCCTTCAATTTTGACTCGGGAATTTGATGGAAAAAATATGGTCAGTCTCGAGTTGGCAGGGAATTCCTGTAATGCCTCGAGTCCAACACCACTCTTACTGATGTCTGTCATAGATTCCACATAGAAACGCCGGCCGTCCGAAATTGTGACCAATGATTCAATTGGGAATCGCTTATCCTGCCGTCGTTCAGAAGAAAATATTTCTTTCATTATACTCTCATGTATGTCCCATTAACCCGGATTATGTAGTAATCCCCGACCAACAATATAATAACATGTTATTTATAAAAATGCCACAAAACCATATCCTTTCGAGGCGAACAGTAATAGCCTCCGGAAGGCAGCCGCATTGTTCTATTATTAAATATTATCGGAACTAATGAAAAAAGACTTAAAAGAAAATTCTCTAAGCCTCTTGCAAAACTCATAAATTGATTACACTGCAAAAAGTCTGAAACATGATTCCGCTCAAAAAGCCCGAGATGCAAGGCGCAAAATTTTCCAGGAATGAGACGTACTTATCGTACGTCGCAGTGACTGGAAAATTGAAGCAACGCCGCAGATTGGGTTTTTTCAGCGGAATCATAAATATGAACAAAACAACTGTTAGAGAGGGGGTGATATG
>JAIWFS010000037.1:0-8639 GCA_048631505.1 archaeon
ATTCCTGCGAAAGCAGGAATCCAGTAAATAGTCGCAAATGTAATCTACCCTAACTTATTGAGAAGTTACTTGTGTGCTACCTATTTTTCCTTTTTTATTGCATTTATTTTTAATTTGATGTCAAGCACAGGACTTCCATTAATAGCATCAAAACCTTCGACATAGAGTGTTGTCCCTTCTATTTTTACTAATGTGACATCTTGAATTGCTATTTTGGAAAGCCTGTTAGGGGTGCGAGAAGCAAAAACTCCAACCGATTTTCCATCAAGCCCCCTATTAAATACTGATTTGACTGGTCCTGACTTGTGGAGATAATAAACAATGGTAATATATTTTTCGTCCTCGAGTTTATACATAAAAATTTCCTGAAAAGGGAAAAGTATAATTCTGGATATTTTGTCGTCCCCAACTACACCGAAACCCATAGGATTCTTATTTAAATTATTTTTTACAATGCCAATCGGATAAATTTCAACTGGTTCAATATCTCCATACATACATCTTGTGCAGAAATAGGTATCATCAACAATGCACAGTTTATGTTTATCTGCCCATATTCCACATTTACTGCACTGATAAGTCTCTTTGTTCACAATTGTTTCTCCAAGATCTTACTGCACGGCACCAATCGTTGAGCACGTCGCTGCCGCTCCTTTGCCCAACAAATCCAAATTATACAAATTAAAAAGGAAATTAAGCCGGATGTGAAGGCTTCCAAAAGAAAAAAGGGAATGGTCGGGGCGAGAGGATTTGAACCTCCGACCCTCTGCTCCCAAAGCAGATGCGCTGCCAGGCTGCGCTACGCCCCGATTAGTTGACATCCTGTTTAACACAGAGCTTAAAAGCCTTCAAGAACTTTGGATTTGGTATAGCGCTCTCGGTTCTGTGGTTGCCTCAATGTAACACTATGTTTATATATGACTACTTTATGGCTAAAACTCGCAGAAAGAAATCCAGAAAACCACTTGTATTGGGCTATCGTCCTCTGCTGGGAATCGTACTTGGATCAGCCCTTGTGGTGTCCCTGGCAATTGGTAGTCTCATAATAGGGTATATGCTCTTGGGTCTCCCGGAAATCTCAAGTCTTAAATCTTATAATCCTCCCATGGTCACTGAAGTGCTCGACTCGGACCATCGCCCCATCGCATACTGGTATAAGGAGAAAAGATGGCCTGTCCCGATTTCCCGAATGCCGGACAGGCTGGTACAGGCATTCCTGGCAGCTGAAGATGCCCGGTTTTACGAACATCCCGGCATTGATTTCATGGGGGTCATTCGGGCCATACTGAAAAATGTGGAGGCAGGCGAAATAGTCCAGGGAGCGAGCACCATTACCCAGCAGGTAACAAGATCCTTACTCCTTACCCGGGAAAAAAGTTGGTTGCGCAAGGTTAAAGAAGCCATCCTGGCCTGGCAAATCGATGCAGCACTCACAAAAGACGAGATCCTGACCATATATTTGAATCAGATATATCTTGGACAAGGATCCTATGGAGTCGAAAGTGCTGCCAGGACCTACTTCGCAAAACATGTAGATGACCTGAATCTCGCTGAATGCGCACTCTTTGCCGGCCTGCCCAAGGCCCCGAGCCGGTACGATCCAACAAGACACATGGACCGTGCCAAGAGACGTCAGGATTATACACTGAGACGGATGGTAGAGGAAGGCTATATTACTCCAGAGGAGGCAGAAGAGGCAAAAAAGATCCCTATTCGCCTGAAAAGAGAGACCTTGGATCCTCCGCCCGGTACAGATTATTTCCTTTCGGAAGTAAGAAGGGAACTTGAAGCAAGGTATGGCAAGAAAAGACTTCTGACAGACGGTCTTACCGTAACAACTACTCTCAAAAGGGACTGGCAGATCAAGGCCAATGAAGCAGTGCTTCAGGGTCTGGATAACTTATGCAAGAGGCATACTAAGGATACCGAACTGAACCATTCTGTTCAGGCAGCCCTTGTGGCAATCGAGGCAAAAACCGGTGCTGTTCAGGCCCTTTGGGGAGGCAAGGACTTCAATAAATCTCAATTCAACTTGGCAACCCAGGGCAGGATGCAGCCAGGGTCTGCCTTTAAGGCAATAATCTATTCAACTGCCCTATCCAGTGGACTTGTAGCCCCTAATACAATCGTTGTGGATGAACCGATTTCACTGCCCGGAGCGAATTCTCAAACCATGTGGGAACCAGAGAACTTCGACAAGACCTATATGGGCCCGATCACCATAAGGACGGCCCTCACGCACTCCCGTAATATCATTTCCGTAAAAATCGCAAGGGCAATCGGGTTGACCTCCATTCATGATATGGCGAGGCGTATGGGAATAGAGACACCCCTGGCAAATAATCTGTCTATTTCTCTGGGTTCTTCTGAAGTTACTCTAATCGAGATGGTAAGGGCTTTCAGCACCTTTCCCAATCTGGGAAAAAATATTAAACCTCAATTTATTCAAGAAGTTAGAAATCGAAAAGGAGAAATAATAGAACAACTTGAGCCTGTTTTCAACGAAGCGGTTGACCCGGTAACTGCTTTTCAGATGGTCCATCTCCTCAGGGGAGTAATTCAGGATGGTACGGGTCGCAATGCCAGGGCCCTTGGAATTCCAGCAGGTGGCAAGACCGGTACTACTGATAATTGTCGAGACGCGTGGTTCATTGGATTTACCCCTGAAGTAGTGGCAACAGTGTGGGTCGGAAGGGAAGACAAAAAATCTTTGGGGTACAAGGAAACCGGGGGCAGAGTTGCATGCCCGATCTGGACATCTTTCATGTCAGTAACAAAAGAAGAAATGATAAAACAGGATTTCAGCATGCCTCAGGGAATAGCTATGGTCCCGGTAGACCGGCAAACCGGCGAAATAATTATACCTAAGAAAGACAATGAAAGATCTTTTGTTTGGGAGGCAATGAGAGAGGATTCGTTACCGCCTCTTCACCCTTCGTCTGGAAAATTCCGGCTCCCTTCCTGGTTAAAAAGACTTGACGATTTCCTTTTTTAATCAAAAATGGACCAAACAATGCAAGATAGAAATCAATTCAAACTCACTATTATAGGTCCAGGGGCTATGGGTTGTCTTCTAGCCGCCACGCTTTACAAACAAGATTGCCCTGTTTCCATACTTGATTACAAGCCGGATCGCGCCGAGAGGCTCAAGAAGGCCGGAATACAGGTTACGTCATCAAAGGAGGCATGGACCGCCTTTCCGGATATTACCGCAGAACCTGAGTATTTTGGTCCCCAGGACTGGGTGATAGTGTTTGTCAAAGCCGCCCAGACTGCCGATGCCGTAAAGCGTATAGGTCCCCTGATAGGACCTGGAACCCTGGTTGTTTCTCTGCAAAACGGTATAGGGCATGAATCCACACTTTCTAAAACTGTAAAACCGGAACAGATTGCCCTTGGCGTAACCTCACAGGGGGCGACTCTACTGAATGAAGGACATGTTCGCCATGCCGGGAGTGGTCCCACAACGCTTGGATTAGTGATCCACAACCCTGAAGCCAAAGACAGGTTAATTTCTTTAGCGACTTTGCTGAACGACGCTGGATGGCCCTCTCAGGTAGTTGAAGACATCTATCCTCACATATGGCGCAAGCTGATTGTCAATGTTGGGATAAACGCCTTAACTGCCCTCTGCGGCCTTACCAATGGAAAATTACCACAACATCCGGAATCCCAACGATTACAGGAACTTGCAGTTGCTGAGGCATGGACGTTGTCATTAAAGAAGGACATTGCCTTGGGCCTTTCACTTGAAGAGGCCCACAATATGGTTAATTCAGTGTGTAAGGCAACTGCGGAAAACAGGTCCTCCATGCTCCAGGACCGTATCAAAAACAGGCCCACTGAAATCGACTACATTAACGGCGCCATTGCCGGGATGGGCAAAGAACTTGGAGTTGCGACCCCGGTAAACGAGGTCTTGACTCTTCTTGTGCGCCTGAATTCACGTCTGGGCTGGAAAAATCCGTTTTAATACAAAAAAGCCATTGACAATTCCGTAATTGTATTATTATGTTATTTAGGCTTTGGAAGCGATTAATTAAGTATAAGCCACCACGTTATAAATGGCCATTTTCTGGCCATTATTCAGGTTCGACAAATAAAAACCGTGGCATTCATAATTAGTAAGAATCCTTCTGCTTCCAAACGCTAAATATTCCTTTGCTGATACTAAACAATTAAATATAGAACACGTTACCTATCTTGAGGTGGGCTGCGTTTTTCTGGTTTTAAAGCTAACTTGTCGCATCTTGCAGAGATGGTGCAACATTGCCTGCGGTCAAAATCCTGCAAAAGCCATCCCGCTTCACAACAAACCACAAATTACATTTGGTGTGGAGTAGTATGCAGTTATTAATATAGGTTCTGGGTTATTATGCCCGGAACGTATTGGAGTTTTCATTAAATCCCCCCAAAGGCGACTAGTTTAAGCCCATTTTATAATACAATTGCTGTGTTTTTTCGGACTTCATTACAACTTGGATCTCTTCAAAAAATTTACGCCCGCAGACTCTTTTAAGAATACGCAAACTCCGTAGAGGTAAAACCATGCCTAAAATATCAAAGACAAATAGAGCAAAAATAATAATTTTAGCTGATTTAAAACGTAAAGGCATAGGTGAACTTCACAAAATAGCAAAAGACCTGGGCGTAGATTCTCCCAGCGGGATGCGTAAACAGGAGATCATTTTTGCTATACTTAAGGCCCAGACCGCCAATAGCGGGTCTGTGTATGGCGAGGGTGTGCTGGAAATACTTCAGGATGGATTTGGTTTCCTTCGCAGCCCGGACTACAATTACCTGCCAGGCCCGGATGACATATACGTATCTCCGTCACAAATCAGACGTTTTGCCCTGAAAACCGGCGATACCGTCTCCGGCCAGATCCGTCCTCCCAAGGAGGGGGAACGATACTTTGCCCTGCTAAAGGTAGAATCCCTAAACCATGATGCCCCTGAGGCATCCTTTGATAAGGTAATCTTTGATAACCTCACGCCTCTCTATCCTGATGAGCGTTTCAACCTGGAGACCGATTCAGACAACTATTCCGCCAGGATAATGGATTTTATGACTCCGATCGGTAAGGGCCAAAGAGGACTTATCGTCGCACCTCCCCGAACCGGCAAGACAATGCTCCTCCAAAATATCGCCAACAGTATCACCAGAAATCACCCCGAGGTTATATTGATTGTCCTGCTCATAGATGAAAGACCGGAGGAAGTCACAGACATGCAACGCATTGTAAAGGCTGAGGTTGTCAGCTCGACGTTCGATGAGCCGGCCCAGCGCCATGTCCAGGTCTCCAAAATGGTTATTGAGAAAGCCAAACGCCTGGTGGAACATAAACGCGATGTGGTGATACTTCTGGATAGCATCACCAGGCTTGCCAGGGCCTATAACACCGTAGTTCCTCCCAGTGGCAAGATCCTCTCCGGGGGTGTAGACTCCAATGCGCTTCAGAAACCCAAGCGCTTCTTCGGGGCTGCCAGAAACATTGAGGAAGGGGGTAGTCTTACAATAATTGCCACTGCCCTTGTGGATACAGGAAGCCGAATGGACGAGGTCATATTTGAAGAGTTTAAGGGCACTGGAAACATGGAAATACATTTAGACAGAAAGCTCACTGACAAACGGATATTCCCCTCAATCGACATCAACCACTCCGGCACCAGGAAAGAAGAGTTGCTGCTGCCCGAGGATGTGTTGAATCGAATCTGGCTCTTGCGAAAACTTCTGTCACCTTTAAACCCGGTAGACAGCATGGAATTCCTCCTGGACAAAATGAAGGGGACGGAAAACAACGCCGAGTTTTTGGCATCCATGAACAGATGATATGATAAGTTTGAAGTGCCTAAAGTGAGCTAAAGTGCCTAAAGTTGTGGTGCGCGCTTTCGGCGCGGTTAATATAAATAGATAGAGCGAAGCGACACCTTAACTTTAGGCACTTAAAACTTTAGTTCACTTTAGGCACTATTCCGGTTTATCCGGGTTAGGGGATTTTGAATAAAAACACTTTTTGCAGTATAGTTATTTTTAAATAAGTGAGATCTAATAGGAGATATAAAAAATATGAAAGAAAAAATCCATCCAAAATACTATAACGCCAAGGTAAGATGTGCCTGTGGCAATGAGTTTGAGATAGGTTCAACCCAGAAAGAGATAAAGGTAGAAATATGCTCCAAGTGTCATCCTTTCTTTACCGGCAAACAGAAACTGGTCGACACTGCCGGGAGGGTGGAGAAATTCTACCGCAGGTATGGTGAGACCGCGGGAAAACAGGCCTGAGTTAGTAACTATTCAGGTGGATAGACTGAAGGTAGAAGGCTAATAGGGACAAATCATGCGTGATCACACAAAACTGCGGGCATTTGAGTTGGCTGACGAGATTGCAGTATTACTTTAGAGGATTTATCTCTGTTCGATCGTTGCGAAATGCTTGAAATCCTTCAGCCTTCAACCTTCAACCTGAATAGTTACAATCTGCAAAATAAGGATGCGGCACACAATCACCAAATCCAAAATGAGTTTCCCCTCTGAAATACTAAAGCGCGTAGAACAACTCAGGGAAGAGATCAACCACCATAATTACCTCTATTATGTCCTTGACCAGCCCATCATCAGCGACGCCGATTATGATGCCCTGATGCGTGAGCTCAAGGAGATCGAAGGCAAATATCCTGAGACCGTAACTCCTGATTCGCCTACACAGCGAATCGGTGCGCCACCTTCAGAAAAATTTGCCGGTGTACCCCACAGTGTCCCTATGCTGAGTCTGGATGATGCCTTCAGCCAGGAAGAGGTGCTGGAATTTGACCAACGGGGGAAGAGATTCCTCCAGATCGATGAAGAGCTTGAATACACGGTTGAACCTAAGATGGATGGCCTTGCTGTAGAGCTGGTTTACGAAAATGGCAGGTTTGTTCTTGGATCAACCCGCGGAGACGGCTACACAGGAGAAGACGTAACCACGAACCTGAGGACCATTCGATCCATACCTCTCAGGCTCATCAGCAGGTACCTTCCCCCACCCAGCCGCCTTGAGGTACGGGGCGAGGTCTTTATCAATAAAAACGCCTTTGAACGTCTTAATAAGAAACGTATGGAAGAAGGTGAGCCTCCTTTTGCCAATCCCAGAAATGCCGCGGCTGGTTCCCTTCGCCAACTGGACCCGAACATTACCGCCGGCCGTCCCTTGAATATTTTTTGTTACGGGATCGGAGTAGTGGAAGGCTACAGCTTTGGGACACAATGGGAGGCGCTTTCGTCTCTCAGGAAATGGGGGCTAAGGGTCAACCCCATGGTGGAAAAGCTAAAAGGCATCCATGGAGCAATACGATATCACCAGCGCATAAACAGAAAGAGGGAAGAGCTTGATTATGAAATCGACGGAATAGTCGTCAAGGTCAATGACATTGAACTCCAGAAACGCCTTGGGGCAAAGGCCAAGAGTCCACGTTGGGCCTTGGCTTATAAATTTGAGGCAGCCCAGGCCATAACCAGAATTATCGAAATTCAACTCAGCGTGGGACGTACTGGTACTGTCACCCCTGTGGCCCTTATGGAACCTGTAAAGGTGGGTGGAGTGGTGGTAAGTCGCGCAACTCTCCACAACGAAGACGAGATCCGCCGCAAGGATGTCAGGATAGGCGACTGGATTATTGTCCGGAGAGCAGGTGACGTCATTCCTGAAGTGGTCAGACCGCTGCCGGAGAGAAGAAGCGGAGAGGAACAGGTATTTGTGATGCCACAGACCTGCCCGGTCTGCGGTTCCAAGCTGCGCCGCAAATCAGGAGAGGCTGCGTGGCGGTGCCCGAATCCCGGATGTTTCCCCAGACTTGTGAAGCAACTCACCCACTTTGCCGCCAAAGGGGCCATGGACATAGACGGACTTGGTCCAAAGGTGGCTGAACAACTTATCAGTGCGGGACTGGTCCGGAGTATTGCAGACCTTCACTCCATCAAGCTGAGTGATCTCCTGTCGCTTGATCGTTTTGCTGAAAAATCCGCAAGAAATCTCCTGTCTGCCATAGAAGCCAGCAAGAATACAACTCTTGCTCGATTCTTCTATGCCTTGGGGCTTAGACACGTTGGGGATGTAACCGCGCAGCTCCTTGCAGACCATTTTGGATCAATAAAAGCACTTGTGGATGCCAGTGAGGAAGAACTCAAGGCCGTAGAAGGAATAGGTCCGGAAGTAGCCTCCAGCATCCGGTCATGGTTTGGCGATAACCACAACCTCGAACTTGTGAGGCGTCTGCTTGATGCCGGGACCAAATTTACTGATCTTCATGAGAAAAAGTCCTTACCTCTAAAAGACAAGGCCTTTGTTTTTACCGGTGGACTCTCTTCCCTCACCCGGGAACAAGCCAAGAACATTGTCCGTGATCTGGGTGGCCAAATCGCTTCTACTGTTGGGCGCAAAACAGATTATGTGGTTGTGGGAAAAGGTTCCGGGTCCAAACTACAAAAGGCAGTAGAACTTGGAATACCTACCCTGAGTGAGGAGGAATTCCTGGCATTTACATCCAAACGTCATTCCGGCGAAAGCCGGAATCCAGACATCTTACCCTGAGTTATTTAGAAGTTACCGTACGAATTGCTCACAGACGTCGTGATGTGCGCTTCTTAGTCAGGTTCCT
>JAIWFS010000038.1:0-8441 GCA_048631505.1 archaeon
CGGAATGACCTGATTTGCAAAGCCTGATCCGGCTCAATTTCGTAGGGCTTTTTTGTTACGCAAGCTCGTCGACCGGCAAAAAATATAATTGGGGAGTATATGTATATGGAGCGAACCCCATTCACAAAAGAGGGTTTCGAAAGACTTAAAAAAGAACTTGAGACCTTGGAAAAAGTAGAAAGATTTAAAGCAATCAAGGCTATTGCAGTAGCCAGAGCACACGGCGATTTATCTGAAAATGCCGAATATCATGCTGCAAAGGAACGACAGGGTCAGCTTGAAGCCCGGATCCAGTACCTTCATAGCAAACTCTCCGCAGCAGAGGTGATTGAAAGTGAAAACCAGGACTGTGACAGGGTTGTATTCGGAGTCAAGGTTAGACTGGAAAATATAGATAGCGGAGATGAGGTTGTTTATAAGCTGGTAGGGCCAGACGAATCCGATGTACAAAAAGGAAACATTTCAGTTAAGTCCCCTCTTGGCCAAGCACTGATAGGCAAATATGAAGGGGATGAGGTTGAAGTCCGCACGCCGGCAGGGCTTAGAAATTATGAAATACTGGAAATCTTTGTCTGACATACTGCCCTAAATACTTTCACTGGGCCATCCCATGGGCACGCATAGCACAGGGCAGGGCAGAAGGCGAACCACTTTGTCCACTGTGCCACCGAAAAAAATCTCGTCGATCTGTCCCTTTCCTGTACTCCCATAACCGCCCATTAAAATTAGGTCAGTCTGAAGCTCCCTTGCTTTTATAGCAATTTCCTGAAATGGGGAGCCATAAGATACGATGGTATCTTTCACCAGACCGTCACTGTCCCAATCATTTAAAAAATGGCGAAAGGTCTGTTTGGCCTGGTTCGTAAGCCGTTCTTTCACATTCTCAATTGATTCCTTGGTATAATCAGCAATTCGAGAGACCTCACTTGAATCTATGACATGAATGAGTAATAATTCCGCCTTCCATGAAGAAGCTATTTTTTTCGCATACCTCAATGCGTTTGCAGCACAATCTGAAAAATCTACAGGCACCAGCACTAAAGATATTTCCATTCTGAATATACCTCCAAGTTTCCATTTACATTACAAGAAAAAACAACAGACAAAAACCCTTGACTCCAGCCTTTAACAAAAAAGCCTCACTGCACAGACAAATTGGTCAGGATATGGTCTTGAATCCATTTCTGATCCCACCACTCTATAGGATTAACAAATACCCCGTGGACCATCATTCCGAAGTGTAAATGATCCCCGCCGGCAAGGCCGGTCATGCCGGTTGTCCCTATCGTATCTCCACGTTCCACCTTATCACCTGCTGATACCTGGATTTCGCTGAGGTGGGAGTACATACTGAAAAGGCCGAGGCCGTGATCCAGGATTACTGTATTTCCATAGATTCCAAGGTAATCTGCAAACACGACAAGGCCGGCATTTCCTGCAGGGACAGAAGCGTGAGAAATTGAGGCATGGTCTGACCCCATGTGATATGACCGGCCAATTTCCTTGCCTTTGTATAAGTAATGACGCTCGTCTCCAAAACCTGCCCTGAAGGCCGAATTGGGAAGGCAAACAAAGCTTCCGTGCCAGAGGATCTCAGGGGCGCTTTCCTTACAATAATTTTCAATTTCCTGATTATTGCGACGCCTTAATTCGCTGTTGACTTGGAGAAATACTTCCAGAGGAGAGCCTTTGAATTCGGGGTATCTAGCCATGAAGTCCGGCATTTTCTGCTCAAGGAACCGGTCACTTATGTTTATCGTGTCTACCTTTGGAGGCTTACGAAGGATACGATGGGGGAAGCCGACCCTGGCAACGTTTCCGGCTTGATCTACCGCCTCGATGAGCATCTTCTTTGGCTTACTGACATTGAGAGGAACCGCCACCATGGCCACGTACATATCCTCTGCCCCTCCGGGTTTTGGATAACCGGGAAAAAACCTTTCGTCTATCCATACCCCTGTCTTGCCGGGTAACTCACTTACTCTATAAGATACAAGACCAGCACCTCCTGTCCTTATATTATGAACAGTACTTTTCACTGCTATCCTGGGTGGTGTTATGTCTATTGGGACTTCAGTCTCCCAAATCTGCTCATTGCCTTTGAGACTATTTCGCCAGGACGAGTCCCTTGCGGTAATCCGGAGAAGGGCTTTACCCTCAGTCATGCCTAACTCGAACGGTTTGATGACCCAGAAGACTGTCTCGTCCTTTACCCCGGATCCCCTCCACCACTCCTTTATCTTGTAAATCTTAGGATCAAGTTCAAAGACCATATCACCCTGACTCAAGACCGCAGAAATCGACCTTATTCCACTCCGGGCGTCTTTAACTTCAACCGTGAGCACATACTCCCTCCCGACTGTCTCCGGGACTGAGACCACCTGCAGCTCCGGTGGGCTTCCCTCCAAGAGAAAGTATCCAAGAAAGCATCCAGCAGCTATAAGGGCAGCCAGGATTATTAATGCAGTGTAACCCAAAAATTTGCCCATTTGTTCCTCCCTTGGAAATCACTAAAGGCCTGTCACATACTTTGCTTTTATCTTACCATTAAACTCGTTCATAGCAGCTTCAATACCCTTCTCCAAAAAACACACCAGACCCTTTATACTGACATCAAGGACCTTATCTATCACTGGGGCCTCTTCCGACAGGAAAGGTGATAAAACGTATTTGTCTATTGGCACAGGACTGAAAGGCCTTCCGATACCGATCTTTAGACGGGGGAATTCCTTGCTGCCAATAGACCTTATAATGGATCCAATCCCTTTATGCCCTCCAGGCCCATCCCCCTGTGCGAATTTAAGACTCCCCAGAGGCAAATCCAGATCGTCATGTACCACCAGGAGCCTGTCCAAAGGAATTTTATAGAAGTTAAGGACTGAGGCTACGGCGTCACCACTCCTGTTCATGTAAGTAAGAGGTTTAAGCAGTATAGCAGGAATGCCCCTCATGGACCCTGACACACTCTCGTATGGGGGAAACTTCTTATGCGGGATAAAACCAAGGCCGAACTGAGAGGCCAGACGATCCAGCACTGCAAAGCCTACATTGTGGCGGGTATACCTATATTGAGGGCCGGGATTCCCGAGGCCTACCAAGAGTATCCTGGACAAGATCAGCCTTTACCTTCTATGCCTGCAGATAATCCCAGAATGAAACCCCTCGTCCAAGCACTGATCATGCCATTTACTCAGATTCCTCTTCTTCCTCAACCTCGATTTCAGTCTCCTCTTCCTCTTCCTTTTCCTCTTCCTCTTCCTCAGCTCTTGAGGCCACAATGGTCATCAAAGTCGTCTCAGGATCGTCCATTAAGCGGACCCCTTCAGGAGCCGCAATATCTGAAACATGAACAACATCACCCAGTTCAAGATCAGAAACATTGATTTGGATGTTTCGCGGAATGGCCAAAGGAAGACAAGATATTTTGACTGTCCGCTGGATGATCTCCAAGACACCCATATCTGCTTCAACACCCTTGGCCTTACCCACTGCGGTAATTGGCACATCAACCTGCACCTCTTCGTCCATGAGGACTTCATAAAAGTCTATATGGCGTATTTTGTCATCCACCGGGTGCAATTGCAGATTCTTGATGAGGGCGGTATGACTACTGCTGTCTCCATTGCTCTTCAGATTCAAAGTGAAAAGCAATGGCTCCCCACCTGCCGAATTCAGAAGCTTGTTGAACTCATGAGTGTTCACAGAAAGAGATATAGTCTCGGCCTTTGGCCCGTACAGCACTCCCGGGGTCTGCCCTGCATGACGGAGCTTGCGGGCCACCCCTTTCCCGGCCTTTGTGCGCGCCTGGATATCTATTGCCACATTTTTCATTGAAAAAACTCCTTTTTAAACAAATAATGAACTTACTGAATCTTCGTCATGTATGCGTCTTATAGCCTCTCCCAAAAGGGCAGATACAGACAGCACCTTGATTTTGTCAACCTTTTGTGCCTCTTCGCTGAGAGGAATGGTATTTGTAACTACTAAGGACTCAAGGACCGATTCCTTGATACGACTTATCGCAGGACCTGAGAGTACCGGATGTGTAATACAACCATGGACCTCATTGGCACCATGTTCCTTGAGTGCCTGAGCCGCCTTGCAAAGGGTGCCGGCAGTGTCCACCATATCGTCCAGTATCACAGCCGTCTTCCCCTTTACATCTCCGATAATATACATAACTTCTGACTCGTTAGGCCGATCCCTGCGCTTGTCTATTATGACCAGTCCGGCCCCGAACCTCTTGGCAAAGGCCCTGGTCCGCTCCACGCCACCTGCGTCAGGAGACACCATCACTACCTCTCCTGAGAATTTTCCCTTGAGATAATCAAGAGTTACCGGAGCAGCAAAGAGGTGATCCACGGGAATACTGAAAAAACCCTGAATCTGCGAGGAATGGAGATCCACGGCAAGGACCCTTCTGACACCTGCTGTGGTAATAATGTCTGCCACGAGCTTGGCGGAAATAGGGACCCTTGGGGCTACCTTCCGATCCTGTCTGGCATAACCATAATATGGCAATACTGCCGTAATTCTCCGGGCGGACGCCCTTCTCAAGGCATCCACCATTATGAGAAGTTCCATCATATTGTCGTTTACAGGGGGACAAGTGGGCTGGATCACATATACATCCGCCCCTCTCACATTTTCCCCTATCTCCACGTACACTTCACCATCACTGAAGGTTCGCAGGGATGCCCTGCCAAGAGGCATGCTCAGGTAGTCACATATTTCCTGAGCCAGGGCAGGATTAGCATTTCCAGTAAAGATTATCATATTATTTATTGTTATTGACATAGCCTAAACCATTTAGGGTTAGTGCCTAAAGTGAACTAAAGCGCGCACCACAACTTTAGGCACCCCGGTGAAATAGTCTACGAATTTCACAGGGCAAGCTTTAGCTCACTTTAGGCACTTCAAACTCAATTAATAAGAGGATATGGATAATTTTTGCCATCTTGAGGTCCATAGTGCGTATTCTTTCCTTTGGGGGACATTTACGCCAAAGGCCTTGGTGGATGCGGTTAAGGCCAGGGGGCAGAAGGCCGTGGCCCTTACGGATATCTGGGGACTTTACGGGGCTATACGCTTCTATCAGGCTGCGAAAGATGCAGGAATACAGCCTGTCATCGGATCTAGAGTACGCCTGTGGGACGGCTCATGGATAACCTTGATCGCAAAGACCTTCAAAGGATACGGGAATTTGTGCAAGATCATAACGGCCGGGACGGGCAACACAAGAACAGGCAAGCCAATGGTCCTGCACAACCATATAAGAAAATGGTCCGGGGATTTGATCTGTCTTGCAGGAGGATATGGCTCAAGGCCACGTGTTTTGGCCAAAAATGGCAACGTAGAGGGGGCGGGGATATCACTTTTGCCTTTCAAACGGATATTCGCCCGGGATCTTTTTGTCGTCCTTCAGCATCACGGTCTTCCCAAAGACATGGAAACCAATCAGATACTCGTTCAGGTTGCTAAAAGACTCAAGGTCCCTGTTATAGCAACAAATCAGGTAGCATTCCTCAGTCCTGATGACTACATCCTGCATCAGACACTGATTGGTGTCCAGAAACAGCATCATCACAGGGAGATAAATCCCCTTCCCAATAACAGCTTCTGGCTGACTCCCGGACAGGACATAGCCTCACGGATTCCATGGCCCGAGGCCCTGGAGAATACAAATAAGGTGACAGAATTGTGCAGGAGGTTCGCCTTTCCAGTGGGAAAGCTTCATCCGCCAAGGTTCCGGCTCAAAAAAGAAAAGGCGGATTCCACTCTGGCAAGGACTGCCCTTCAAGAACTTGCGCGCAGCCGGTCTCCGGTGAAGGCAGAGTATATCAGACAACTTGATCAGGAACTCGGAGTCATCAAGGGCAAGGGGCTTTCAGACTTCTTTCTCCTGGTAAGGGAAGTAGTAGAGTTTGCAAAGAGTCACGGCATCAGACACAGCATCCGGGGTTCTGCAGCAGGCTCCTTGGTGGCGCATCTGCTTTATAAAGGCCCTGACCCCATAGAACACGGTCTCTTGTTTGAGCGGTTCATCAACCAGGGCAGGGGAGATATGCCGGACATTGACATAGACTTTGACTCTGAGAGGAGGGACGAGGTCATAGGCCGGCTTATGGACCGTTTTCCAATGCAGACGGCCATGGTAGCAACAGTACAGACCTTCAGGGTGAGAAGTGCCGTGCGTCTGGCGGCACGGGCCCTGGGCTATCCACTTCATGAGATAGACCGTCTCACAAAGTGCCTTCCCTGGTCGCTCCGTGGGATAGGGCTTGAAAAGGCCATGACCCGGCTTCCGGAGCTGAAGGACTCTCCCCTTCGCCATGAACAGATGCTCCTATCACTTGCTGCGCACATTGAGGGACTCCCGTTTCAGACCTCTGTCCATCTCGGAGGCGTAATACTTGCCCCTCATGATATCACCGACTGGACTCCGGTCAGTGCGTCATCCAAAGGGTTTTCCGTAGGACAGCTCGACAAGGATGATGTGGATTGCTTAGGGCTCCTGAAGCTGGATATCCTGGGTTTAAGGATGCACACGGCTCTTCGCAAGGCAGAGGAAATCCTGAGGCAAGAGGGAATAAATGTGGACCTTGCAAAGCTCCCCCTTGATGATCGCCCCACCTATGCCCTTTTTCAAAGTACTGAGAGCCTTGGGGTCTTTCAACTGGAATCCCCTGGCCAGCGCCACCTCCTGGGAAGGCTCCAGCCCGGAAAGTTCTCTGATATCGTGGCTGAGATATCCCTCTTCCGGCCCGGACCGGTAAAGGGCGACATGGTGCGGACCTATATAGCCCGGCGGAATGGGCGTCAGCCCATAGAATTTCTCCATCCGGACCTGAGGCCCATGCTTGAGGAGACCTACGGCGTTATAGTCTTCCAGGAACAGGTGCTTCGCGTGGTCCATGTCTTTGCAGGTTTTTCCTACGCCGTGGCTGATGCCTTTCGCAGGGCCATGACCAAAGACCGCTCTTCTGAAGAAATGGCCAGGCTTAAGACACAATTTATGGATAGAGCGATAAGGCAAGGCCACAGTACAGAGCTTGCAGAGGAGGTATTCCGGCAGGTAGCGACCTTTGCAGCCTTTGGGTTCTGCAAGGCCCATGCAGTTGCCTTTGCGCACATAACCTATCAGAGTGCCTGGCTCAAGGCCCATCACCCCAGGGCCTTTTATCTCGGCCTGCTGAATGCCGGACACGTGGGCTCCTATCCACCCTGGGTAATCTTGAATGAAGCACGGCGTCAGGGTATTCCCATCCATCCACCACACGTCAACTCAAGCCGTCTTGAATACAGGGCGGAAGGAAACGGAATCTGCGTCCCGCTTGTGGTCATTCGCGGCATAGGGCCGGGGCTTGCCCAACGGATTGTATCCGAGCGGGAAGAAAACGGGGTTTTTCTGAGCTGGGAGGATTTTTTCGTGAGGGTATCCCTTCCGGCCAATGCACGGTCCAGGTTGATCCTGTCCGGGGCGCTGAAAGGTCTGCCCGACAGATTGAGGCCTGTCCAATATGCGGCCATTTGTTGAGCAGGTATGGATTGAGCATCGAACCATGGAGGTTTACTGCACTGCCCATCCCATGGCTGTCCTCCGGCCCTGGCTGATGGCCGACGGCATTCTCCGGGCAAGGGACTTGCGCAGTATTCCTTCCGGCCGACGAATAAAGGTGGCAGGTCTCATGATTATGGTCCACACCCCGCCTACACGCTCAGGCAAGCGGGTCATGTTCGCAACACTGGAGGATGAATCAGGCCTTATAGATTTTGTGATGTTTCCCGGTGTCCAAAGGCAGTGGGCCAAAGAGGTGTTGACAAACGAGGTGCTCGCCATAGAGGGAAGACTCAAGAGGGAAGGGGAGGAGGGCCTGTCGATATCCATTGTGGCGGAAAGGGTCCTGCAATGCTTCAGTGGTCCATTTCCGCTCCTTTTGAGGCAGATACAGCGAACGTGATGGACGCAAACAATTTTTCTGCCATGCTTTTTCCCCAAAGAGAAACCACCAATGGACACGAATACACACTAATAATTTTTGCCGATGTTCTTTTGTGCATTTCCATATTAGCGTCAATTCGCGTTCATTAACAGAATACCCACAGGGATTGCGATTATAAGAAAGCTGGCGCACCCGGCGAGATAAGCAGCACCTTCAGTACCGTATTCCTCAATTCATGAATCGTCTACGGCGAAAGTATACATTTTGCTTATGTTGCCTCCAGTGTCTGTCTGATATAATATTAAAGGATGCCTGATGGTTTGCCGCCAATTATTCCCATTGTGCTTTACCACGGTACATTGAGATGGCCCGCAGCCAGGCGGTTTTTGCGTCTTTTCTGGCAGAAAAATCTGAAACGTAATCACGAAAACACGAAAGATTGAAAGCACGAAATAAAACAACATTCAGGCTTTCGTGTCTTCGTATTTTCGTGCTTTC
>JAIWFS010000039.1:0-8271 GCA_048631505.1 archaeon
CTTTTTTCGAAAAAGCTTGTATTATCGAATTGAATGCCGATGTCGAAACTGGAAATTTGAAATTAGGTAACACATTTACATCTTTGTGTTTTTCCCAATTTCCAATTTCCAATTTCACTGCCAAAATACAAGATCAACAAAGTGTAAACTACTTTTGACTTGTCATGAAGGATGCCAATTATTTCAGCGTTCCTTGTGCGAGAGTGGCGGAAATGGTAGACGCACTGGACTTAGGATCCAGCGGGCTTACACCTATGCGAGTTCGACTCTCGCCTCTCGCACCAGAGAACTTGTTTTTTTGAACAGTCTCGTATACTTGCCGTTGGTCCTTGATGGGGTTTTTATTCTCAGGTTTTTTTATTTCCTTTATTTTTCTTTTTAAAGATATTAAATAAATAAATGAACCACCTGTAAAATTTCATCTACTGTTTCTTTTGGAACAGGATTTGCACTTTTGTGAGTGATTCAAATTCAAATAATTGAACTTGTAAAGAAAGGTAAGGAGTTAATGAAGGTTACAGTCGAAGACATAGGTCCTATTCAGAAACGTCTCTCAGTAGAAATACCCGCTGACGTGGTATCTAAGGAGTTTGACAGCGCATACAACCAACTGAAAAAGGGGGCAAATATTAAAGGTTTCAGAAAGGGCAAGGCCCCTCGCAGCATACTGGAGCGTCACTACGGTCCACAGGTGGAAAGTGAGGTGCTTGAGAAGCTCATTAAACAGAGCCTGCCCGATGCCCTTAAGGAGGCAAACGTGGAGCTGGTACTTGATCCCCAGTTGGATTCAACCTCTCCCTTAAAGGCCGCCGAAGCTTTTTCTTATTCAGCCCTTTTGGACATTTGGCCTGAGTTTGAAGTGCCAAAATATAAAGGCCTTGAACTGGAAGAGCCCCTGGTGGAGGTAAGTGAAGAGGAGATCCAGGAGCAACTTGAGGCCCTGCTACGCCATTTTGCAACAGTAGAGTCTGTGGGAGAAGACCGCCCTGTAGAAAAGGGAGATCTTGCTATAATTGATTATGTGGGGGAGATAGATGGTGAGCCTGTGGATGGCCTTTCGGAAGAAAATTATTATCTGGAAGTTGGCGCCGGCTATTTCAATTCCGTGTTTGAGGAACAACTGCTGGGAATGACTAAAGGTCCTGAGAAGTCTATTGAGGTCAGCTATCCTGAGGACGCTTTAAACGCAAAGGTTGCCGGCAAGACTGTCCAATTCAAGGTGGTGTTAAAAGACATAAAAAAGCGAATATCGCCCGAGTTGGACGACGATTTTGCCAAACAGATCGGAGCAGACATCAAGACCGTTGAAGACTTGAGGGATCGTCTGGCTAAACAGCTGGAGATAGACAAGCAGAAGGCCGCGAAAAGCAGTCTGAGACAGCAATTCCTGGAACAATTGAGGGAACAGGTGGATTTTCCCGTACCTGAGAGACTGATTGATGCCAAGCTCACACAAATGGTGGATAACGTGATAGGTCATCTCCAGGAACGGGGTATGGATCTTGAGAGGGCCGGGATGTCGGAGGACCGGCTCCGCGCGAAGATGCGGGAAGACGCTGTTAGCCAAGTGAAGACTGAGATTATTTTGGACAAAATTGCCGAAGCAGAAAACATTGGCGTGGACCATGACGAGGTTTCCGAATATTCTAAGTACGTGGAAAGCCAATCCCAACAGCTAGGTGTGGACAAGAAGCAGTTACAGGCCGCAGTGGTGCAGAACGTTCTTCCCAAGTTGCGGGCAAAAAAGACCGTGGATTTTCTTTTGAAACAGGCAGTTGTAAAGCCGGCCTCCCAGGAGGTTGATTAAATGCCGCTGATACCTATTGTTATAGAACAGAGTCCCAGGGGCGAGAGGGCCTACGATATATATTCGCGCCTCCTTAAAGAGCGCATAGTATTCTTGGGAGGCGTAGTCGATGATGAAATAGCCAACCTTATTATAGCCCAGTTTCTTTTTCTGGAAGCGGAAGATCCCAAAAGGGACATAACACTTTACATAAACTCACCCGGTGGGATGGTTACGTCGGGTTTAGCTATTTATGACACCATGCAATACATCAGACCTGATGTAAGTACACTTTGCCTTGGCCAGGCAGCCAGTATGGGTGCGATGCTTCTTGCTGCAGGCGCTAAAGGTAAACGTTACACCCTTCCCAATGCAAGAATCCTGATCCACCAGCCCATGGGGGGATTCCATGGCCAGGCAACAGATATTGATATCCATGCCAGAGAGATCTTGAAGATGCGTCAGAAGTTAGATGAGATTCTTGCGGCCCACACCGGTCAGCCTCTTGAGAGGATTCAGGAGGATACGGAGAGAGATTTTTTTATGAGTGGGGAAGAGGCCGGGGAGTATGGCCTTATAGATGAAGTCATTGCAAAACGTGATATCATCCCCCAGGAGGATAAGCTGAATGGCTAGGACGAAAGATTTTGAAAACCAGGGGAATTTACACTGCTCATTCTGTGGAAAGGGCCAGGAAGAGGTGAAAAAGCTCATAGCCGGCCCGAGTGTATACATTTGTGATGAATGTATAGAACTCTGCAATGATATAATAGCCGAGGAATATGATGGGGAAGACGAGGTTGGCAGTGCAGAGAACAAGATTCTCAAGCCCGCTGAAATAAAGGCCCTTTTGGACGAGTATGTTATTGGCCAGGAGATGGCCAAGAAGATCCTCTCTGTTGCGGTACACAACCATTACAAACGCATCGACTGCGGGATCAATATGGAGGATGTGGAGCTCCAGAAAAGCAACATTATACTTATTGGGCCAACCGGCAGCGGAAAGACCCTTTTAGCTCAGATTTTGGCCAAGATCCTTAATGTACCATTCACATTGGCAGACGCCACTACACTGACAGAGGCAGGCTATGTAGGGGAGGATGTGGAAAATATTATATTGAACCTCTTACAGGCATCTGACTACGATGTGGAGCTTGCAAGCCGTGGAATCGTATATATAGATGAGATCGATAAAATCGCAAGAAAGTCAGACAGCGCCTCCATTACAAGAGACGTGTCAGGAGAGGGCGTTCAGCAAGCACTTCTGAAGATCATAGAAGGTACCGTGGCCAATGTGCCGCCAAAGGGCGGGCGCAAACATCCCCAGCAGGACTTTGTTAAGATTGATACTACTAATATACTGTTTGTTTGCGGTGGTGCTTTTGTAGGCCTGGATTCCATTGTCAAGACAAGAATGGGCAAGTTCTCCATAGGTTTTGGCGCGGATGTTCAGGGCGCACGGGATCTTTCGTTGGGTGAGATTCTCAAGGAAATTCAGCCGGAAGACCTAATAAAATATGGGCTGATCCCAGAGTTCGTTGGCAGAATTCCAGTTGTTGCGACCCTGGAGGAACTGGATGAAGATGACTTGGTAAAGATCCTCCGTGAGCCCAGAAACGCTTTAGTGAAGCAGTTCCAGAAGCTTTTTGCAATGGATGATGTTGATCTCCACTTTACCGATGGGGCAATAAGGGCTATTGCTCAGGAGGCGACAAAGAGAAAGACAGGGGCCCGGGGGCTGCGGGCTATTCTGGAGCAGGCCATGTTGAATGTGATGTATGAGCTTCCATCCAGGGAAGGTGTTAAAGAGTGCGTGATAAGTGAGGATGTAGTCCTCAACAAGTCAGAGCCTATACTTCTCTATGAACCCCAGGCCAAGGCATCAATAAGTGCCTAAAGTGAGCTAAAGTTATAAGTGCCTAAAGTTAAGGTGTCGCTTCGCTCAATTTATATTAACCGCGCTGAAGGCGCGCACCACTTACGAGCTATGATCTATGAGTGAAAAAAAGAAAAATTTGACGGTTTCACTTTTACCCCTTCGCGATATTGTCCTTTTCCCGCATATGGTGGTCCCTCTTTTTGTCGGGCGTGATAAGTCGGTAGAGGCCATAGAGCAGGCCATGACTTTGGAGCAGGAGATATTATTAGCTGCCCAAAGGGATGCCAAGGTGGATGATCCCAAGGAGAAGGACATCTATCAGATAGGAACCTTGGGCACAATACTCCAGTTGCTTCGTCTGCCTGATGGCACGGTCAAGGCCCTGATAGAGGGTAAACGACGGGCCGAGATCAAACATTATGTTCCCAATCAGGAATATTTTGTGGTGGAGGCAGAGCCCTTGCCACAATTATCAGACCGCTCGCCTGAGATAGAGGCCCTTATACGAGTCACGGTTAGTGCCTTTGAGGAGTATGCAAAATATAACAAGAAGATCCCCCCTGAAGTGGCCCTTTCTATTTTTTCCATAACGGATCCTTCCCGATTGGCAGATACCATTGCTTCCCACATACCGCTTAAGGTCCATGATAAACAGTCCCTACTGGAGCAGATCCATCCCGGCAGACGCCTTGAACGGCTTTATGAGCTCATGCGTTCTGAGATCCAAGTCGTTCGGATGGAACAGCGGGTCAAAGAGCGCGTTAAGAAGCAGATGGAAAAAAACCAGAAAGACTATTATCTCAATGAGCAGATCAGGGCCATTCAAAAGGAGATGGGCCAGAAAGAAGACTCCCAGGCCGATCTAAAAGATCTTGAGCACCGCATAAAACGCAAGCGTCTCTCCAAGGAGGCAGCGGCCAAGATCCGTCGGGAATTCAAGAAGCTTAAGATGATGGCCCCCTTGTCTGCCGAGGCCACTGTTGTGAGGAATTATATTGACTGGATACTAGTGCTACCTTGGTTTGTGAAAACCAGAGACAAACACGATATAGTTGAAGCAGAGCGAATTCTCAACGAAGACCACTATGGCCTGGAAAAACCCAAGGAGCGGATTTTGGAATATCTGGCTGTTCAGAGCCTGGTTAAAAAGATGAAAGGGCCGATCCTGTGTCTGGTCGGACCTCCCGGCGTTGGGAAAACCTCGCTTGCGAGATCCGTGGCCCGGGCCCTGGGGAGGAATTTTGTGCGCCTTTCCCTTGGAGGTGTGAGGGATGAGGCGGAAATCCGCGGCCACCGGCGGACATATATTGGCGCAATGCCTGGAAAAATCATCCAGTCGCTCAGAAAAGCCAAGTCCAACAACCCTGTGTTTTGCATAGATGAGGTGGATAAGATGAGCTCAGACTTCCGTGGAGATCCTGCATCTGCCCTCCTGGAGGTCCTGGACCCAGAGCAAAACTTTGCTTTTAATGATCATTATTTGGATCTGGATTATGATCTTTCCCGGGTGATGTTTATCACAACTGCAAATGCCCTTCATACTGTCCCGCTACCCCTTCAGGACAGAATGGAAATTATAGAACTCCCTGGATACACTGAGGAGGAAAAACTGGAGATAGCAAATGGTTACTTGCTCCCAAGGCAGCTTGAAGCCCATGGCCTGAAGCAAGAACGGCTCCAGATAAGTAATGGAGCCATCTTAGATATAATTCGTTCTTACACCAGAGAGGCCGGTGTCAGAAACCTCGAGCGTTTTTTGGCTTCAATCTGCCGCAAGGTGGCTATGGAAGTAGTACGCAATCGAGAGAAAAGCCATGTAATCAAGGTCAACCAGTCGTCTCTTAATAAGTACCTCGGCGTCTCCCGTTATCGTTTCGGACAGACAGAAGAGAGCGCACAGACAGGTGTGGCTACTGGTCTTGCCTGGTCCGAAACCGGAGGGTCCCTGCTTCAGATAGAGGCCGTCCTTATGCCCGGAAAGGGTAAGCTAACCATTACAGGGAAGCTGGGTGATGTTATGCAGGAATCTGCCCATGCAGCTATGAGTTATGTACGTTCAAGGGCTCATGAATTCAGGCTGCCCTGGGATTTTTATCAAAAAGTTGATATTCACGTACATGTACCCGAGGGCGGCATACCCAAAGATGGCCCATCCGCAGGTATCACCATTGCCACAGCAATAGCGTCCGCCCTGTTAAAGATTCCTGTCAGGCACAATGTGGCCATGACAGGGGAGATCACCTTGAGGGGCAGGATACTCCCAATAGGTGGCCTTAAAGAGAAGCTCCTTGCTGCGAGACGCGGTGGTATTGAACATGTTCTAATGCCAAAGGAAAATGAGAGAGAATTAAAAGAAATTCCTGCCAAGGTGACCCGCTCTATTCATATCCAGTCGATTGAGCATATGGATGACGTGTTAAAATACGCCCTTGTCCTTGAAGATCCGGATAGCCTGTTTGCGGGCGGCCCAAGTCCCTCAGAGACGCCATGTTGGTTTACAGAGCAGGAGCAGCAGCCTGAGATTCATGCACCTCATTAGTTTTGCGAATGATTCTTCTGATTAAACTTTTTTATCATAAGTATCGATAAGCTCGCCAAGTGGGTAGAGCTTCGGAGGAATTCATTTTCAAGGGAGGTAGTATAAATGTTAAAAAGTATTTTTGGATCTGTTTTTCTGGTTCTTTTCCTATTCATTTCTGCCTTTGCGGCAATAAATCTTAACACTGCGGATAAGGCCGCTCTTGAATCCATAAGCGGAATCGGCCCGGCCAAGGCAGAGGCCATAATAAAATACAGAGATGAGCATGGTTCATTTAAGAGTGTGGATGAACTTCTGAACGTTAAGGGTGTAGGGCCGAAAATGCTTGATAATATCAAGGAACAGGTGGAAATTACAAAGTAGGTCGTTATCCATCCGAGATTCTCAAGCACCTAAAAACTGAAAGTTCTTTCCGAGTAATGCTCTGCCCGCTAATTTATTGGAAATTAAAATCGGAGGACGATAAGTGAACCGAGAATGGTTTGCGATCAGAACTCAGCCAAGAAAAGAGCAGATTGCAAGGAAACATTACGAACAACAAGATTTTATTGTCTATTTGCCTCTTATTCTCACGATTAGACGGCATGCGCGCAGGATTGACAAGGTCCCTCGTCCCTTATTTCCTGGTTACGTTTTTTTGCATTTATCCATAGAAGATCGTAGGTGGAATACTATCAGGAGTACTATCGGAGCAACCGGTCCTGTTCGATTCGGTGAGTATTATCCGCCCGTGCCGGACTGGGTTATTGAAGGCCTGCGCGTCCGTGAGGATGAAAGCGGTCTTATTTCTCTTGGATCTCAGGGGTCCACATTCAAGCCGGGTGATAGAGTATCTGTGGTTCTAGAAAATCTGGAATATATTGAGGGGATTTTTCAGGCAGCCAGAGGGGAAGACAGAGCACTAATTCTTATGGAGATACTCCGCCGGCAGGTATCCACCATGGTGCCGATGTGGGCGTTGAAGGCTGCATAGACAGGGTGTCCAGGCACGAGCGACATTTTGTTTACCTGCTTGACTTGATATCTGTATGTGGTTACACTCAAATTACTGTTCATTAAGTGAACGATATGTTCAGACTTGGTGAATAAAAAGGTGCAGGCAAGATGGGTGATTTTCACCCAAATGGCGGTAGCTTGTTCTTTCCTGAGCGTTCAAAGGTTCTGGGTTCACCGTTCAGGGTTCAAAGTTCAAAGGTAATTTCTCAATAAGTATGGGTACCAGTCACTGGATTCCCGCCTTCGCGGGAATGACGATGGGGTGTGAGCGCCTGTCATTCCGGCGAAAGCCGGAATCCATTGGATAGTCGCAAAATATGATTTGTCCGGACTTATTGAGAAGTTACGATATAATTTGTTGTATGGACCCATCGATATGTCTGTCATCTTTTTCCATTCAACATTCGATGTTGGACGTTCGATGTTCGATGTTCATCTTTTAGTAGTTCATTAGTCCATACGGTGCAAAAATATCTTAGCGCTTATGGGGCAAAGGGGGTCCAAAGGGTTTGCCGAACAGCAAACACACCCACTCAGAAGTAGAAGGAGTATCCGGCTTTGTGGGAAATGGGGATCTGACTGCGCTGAAAAAATGGTGAAAAAGGGCGGTGAATTATTTCACCGCCCTTTTCTTATTTGATTCCGAGTTCCTTTTCTTTTTCGGCCACTATCAGTCTGGTTTTGACTGCGGTGTCAGGTGTTAGGCTCATTGAGTCTATACCGCATTCAACCAAAAAGGCCGCAAAATCAGGGAAGTCACTTGGGGCCTGGCCGCATATGCCGATCTTGCAATTTGCCTTTTTTGCAGTGTCTATGACCTGTCTGACCAGACGTTTTACTGCCTCGTTTCGTTCATCATAGATGTGGGATACGAGTTCAGAGTCGCGATCAAGCCCGAGGGTGAGCTGTGTCAGGTCATTCGATCCTATGGAAAAGCCATCAAAGACCTCGGCAAACTGATCCGCAAGGATAACGTTGCTCGGGATCTCGCACATGACATAGACCTCCAGGCCGTTTTCACCCTGAACCAGGCCATGCTTTTTCATGACTTCAATGACTTGCTTGCCCTCT
>JAIWFS010000040.1:0-8272 GCA_048631505.1 archaeon
TCCTTATTTATGCGGCATTATTTTGCCACTTTCCAACGCCGTCCAATCTGTTCCCGTCTCAAAACAAATTAGAACAAAAGCTGTAAAATCAATATGTTAAATAGCAATACGGCAATCAATGAGTGGCTGGCACATCTATTGCTATTAAACAGTCAACTCGTCTCGTCCGTTTCCCAAAATTGCAAACCGATCAAAAATAGGGGAGGGGAACCTGTTGGATAAGCAAGAGGAAGAAGGGCTGGGAAGCAAGCACAATACCAGCAAAGTAGAAAACTCGGATCAAGGTCCGGGGCGCCGAAAGAATTTTGGCCCTTATGTGGTCACATTCTTTATCATGTTCGGCGTCTGGGTCGTCCTTTCAGGCAAGTTTGATCCCTTTCATCTCAGCCTCGGGGTTATCTCCTGCGCAATCGTGGCTTACCTTTCGGCCGACCTGTTGCGTCCCTCCGTAAGAGGTCTTTTAATTCTGTTGGTCCGATGGGTCCCGTATCTCCTGTGGCTGATGAAGGAGATCTTCAAAGCAAACCTTCATGTTACATATCTTGTCTTCCATCCAAGGATGATGGACCTGATAGACCCCAGAATTGTTAAATTCCAAAGCAAGCTGGAGGGCGACCTGGCCCTGGTCACCTTTGCCAATTCGATCACCCTCACTCCCGGCACTATTACAGTCAATGTATCACCCGATGGTGATTTTAAGGTTCATGCCATTGACAAGGTGTCTGGTGAGCCCTTGCCGGGCGAGATGGAGGCCAGGGTTGCCAAGGCATTTGGGGAGGACTGATGGATAGCATATTTTTGTACTCGAGTCTTTACCTGGCCTTTTTGATGGTCCTTTCCTTAGTCCGGGCCGTGCTTGGGCCAACGGTCCTGGACCGGATGATTGGCGTCAATGCCATCGGGAGCAAGACTGTCGTATTACTTATTATGATCGGTTTTCTTTACCATCGGATGGATATGTTTGTAGATATTGCCCTGGCCTATGCCATGCTAAACTTTCTCGCAGTGCTTGCGGCTTCAAGATACTTTCAAAAGCGTAGAGGATTGTACGATGAAGCGCTGTATCGGTAAAGACTACTCAAGGATTCTCGTAGCAAGGACAGGCAGCATGCCAATGCCCGCAACAGGAGTTTACGAGGGAGCCGGGAGGTTTTGACAAATGGATATCATGAATATCATTGTATGCGTGTTATTGTTCTCCGGGCTGTTTTTCCTTACAGGGGGGGCAGTGGGGATTCTGCGTTTTCCTGATTTCTATTCCCGGCTCCACCCAGCCGGTAAACTCGACACCCTTGGCTCCCTTCTGGCCATGACCGCCTTTGCCCTCTTTAACCTCCATCATTTTTCCCTGGGCGCCTTGCTGACCAGCCTGAAGCTTCTCCTTATTATGGTTTTTATATTTCTGGCCAGCCCCACAGCAACCCACGGCATTGTTGACGCCGGCGTCAGGGCCGGTTTGGCCCCGTGGACCAAGGGAGAGAAAAGGAGGTAACCCATGATCTGGCCGATAGATCTGGCAATTCTTACCTTGGTCGTTGTCGCAGCCATCGGTGCCCTTAGGGTCAAGGATTTGCTGGGCGCTTCCGTACTGTTTGGGTCTTACAGTTTCATGATGTGTCTGCTCTGGTCCATCATGGGAGCGGTGGATGTGGCCTTTACCGAGGCCTCGGTCGGCGCCGGTGTCAGCACTGTCCTTTTTGTTGCCGCAGTCTTCCGCACATCAAGGAGGACAAGAGATTGAAGATCATTGGACTCATCATAACAGTCGTGACAGGCGCACTGCTTTTTTACGCCGCAGGTGATTTTCCAGCGTGGTCAGACCCGGCATCTCCAGCCAGCACATATCTTTCTCCTCACTTTATTGAAAAGACCATGGAGGAGACTTCAGTACCCAACATTGTGACCGCTGTGCTTGCAGACTATCGTAGTTTTGACACCATGTTTGAAACCGCTGTGATCTTTTCAGCAGGCGTTGTATGTTTTTTTCTCCTGCGAATCTCTCGCCGCGAAGAGGAAGAGCCTGAAACAAGGTATTACCGGCATGTCCTCACCGGCGTAACCATCCAACTCAAAGAAGGACACAAGATGCCGCCGTCCGCTGACTTTGAACGGATCGACTCTATGTGGACCCCTCCCGACCTGATTATAAAGACGGGATGTCGTTTATTAATCCCCTTTGTTCAGCTCTTTGGCCTGTATGTAATCGCCCATGGACATCACAGCCCCGGCGGCGGATTCCAGGGAGGTGTTATCCTGGGGGCAAGCGTCATCTTGCTTGCCATCTCCCACGATCTGAGAACTGCTGTCAGACGAATGAGCGAGAAGCTCATAGGCATCCTTTGTGCTGCCGGCGTCTTGATTTATGCCGGCACCGGTGCCCTATGTCTATTGTTAAAGCTGAATTTCCTGGACTACAGCGCTCTTGCGGGGATACTTCATGTCGACCCGATTACTGCACGATCCCATGGCATTCTCATGGTGGAAATCGGGGTAGGGATTGCTGTCCTCGCCACCATGATTTGGATCTATAACAATGTCTCATCTGCAGGCAGATACAGACAGGGGCTTTAGGATATGACCGACCTGATTTCAATGGTTGTTGCCAAATATAACTTCTGGATTTACATCACCTTGATGATGATCGGGCTATACGCCATAATCGCCAAGAACAATCTTGTAAAAAAGATCGTGGGCATGAACATCTTTCAGACCGCCATCATCTTGTTTTACGTGTCCATAGGCGTCAAGAAAGGGGCCACGATTCCTATTTTAGAGCATGGCCACGGCCCCGATGCGCACCACGTGGTGCATGCCGCGGACTATATTAATCCATTGCCTCATGTGCTGATGCTGACCGCCATTGTGGTGGGCGTGGCTACCCTTGGGGTGGCCCTGGCTTTGGCCATAAGGGTCTATAATAACTATAACACCCTGGAAGAAGATGAAATCCTGGCGCAGATAAGGGAAAAATGAGCGAACAGTATCCCGCACTCCTTGTCGTTGTCCCGCTCCTGTCGGCCCTTGTCGTCAGTATTGCCGGATGGGTGAACAAAAGATTGTGCTTCCCTATTGCTGTTGCCGCCCTGGGTGTGGCTGCCTGGTCATCCGTTGGTCTGCTGCTCAGGGTCCTGGATGAAGGTGTTATCGTCTATAAATTAGGTGGGTGGTCGCCGCCTATGGGCATAGCCTACTATATAGATTATCTCAATGGCCTTGTTCTGCCGGTGGTGTCCATAGTTGCTTTCCTTAATTTGATAGCAAACAAAAAGGGTATTGAGCAACAGTTTCCGGACAAAATAGGTCCCTTTTATACATTATATCTCCTGATGGTAACCGGTCTGTTGGGTATTGTCGTTACCGGAGATGCCTTTAACCTGTATGTGTTGCTGGAGATAGCGGCTCTCACGGGCTACGGGCTGCTTGGCATGGGAGAGGAGCGTGCCCCGCTGGCGACCCTTAATTACCTGTACATGGGTACAATTGGGGCCTGCTTCTATCTGTTGGGCGTTGGATATCTCTATATTGTCACCGGTTCATTGAATATGGTGGATATTGCCCGGTTATTGCCACCCCTTTATCAGTCTAAGGCCGTGCTGGCCTCCTTCATCATCTGTATGGTCGGGGTGTGGCTCAAGATGGCCTTTTTCCCCCTTCACGCCTGGTTGCCCAATGCCTATACATATGCCAACTCTGCGGCCAGCAGCCTGATTGCCCCGCTGGTAACCAAGGTGATGATCTATGTGATGATTCGCCTCATGTTGACTGTTTTTACCCCGGAATTTGCCTTTACCACCTTGGCTGTGAGCAACGCCATTGTCTGGCTTGCTGTCATTGCCATTGTCATGGGCGCCGTTCTTGCCCTGGCAGAGCGCAATTTGAAGAAGATGCTGACCTACATCGTCGTGGCGGAAGTGGGCTATATGGTCGGTGGCGCATGGCTTGGAAACCGGGATGGCATGACAGGGGCGATCCTCCATATTGTAAACGATGCCTTGATGACCCTCTGCGTCTTTATGGTTGTGGGCAATATTGTTTACAAGGTCAAGGGATATGCCTTTGAGGACCTGAAGGGATTGTTCCGTAAAATGCCCTTCACTATGGGGGCCTTGGTTGTAGGTGCAATGTCCATCATCGGTGTGCCGCCCACCTGCGGTTTTTTCAGCAAGTGGTATCTGATCGTCGGGGCAATTTCTGCGGGCCACTATGGTTTTATGGCAGCGCTTATATTCAGCAGTATGGTCAGCGTGGTCCTGTTTTTCAGGGTCTTTGAGATCTGTTTCTACGAGCCTTTTGCCGATCATCACGGGCATGATAATCATCCAGGAGGCATGGATGAGGCCCCGGTCAGCATGGTGGTTCCGCTCTTGATCGTAGCTGTAATCCTGATCGTGGTCGGTCTGTATACAGGTGATATTGTCAACCATGTTATCCAGTTCGCCATTCCAGAGACAATGGTGTGAAATGACAGTAAGGAGTAGGCAGTAAGGAGTAGGCAGTAAGCACTTTTAACTTTAGGCACTTTAGCTCACTTTAGGCACTTTCTTTATATGGAAACGATCATATCAATAAAGCCTTTGCTGGCCATTCTGGTTTCTTTGCTGGTTGTCCCCATTCTGGTGTTAAGCGGGAAGCGGCCGAATGTCCGCGAGGCGTGTACGTTTCTGGCAGCCGGTGTAAAATTCCTGATCGTCCTCTCTATGGTGCCTGTGATCTTGAATGGTACTCAGATCGTATATACGATCGCCGAGGTCATCCCTGGAGTGGCGATAAAACTCAGGGTTGACGCCTTCGGGATGCTGTTCGCACTCGTCTCTTCATCGCTGTGGATTGTGACATCGGCCTATTCCATAGGTTATATGCGGAAGCTGAAAGAACACAGCCAGACCAGGTACTTCTGTTTCTTCGCCTTGGCCCTTTCAGCTACTATCGGTGTGGCCTTTTCAGCCAACCTGCTGACCCTCTATCTCTTTTACGAGATGCTTTCTTTTGCCACATATCCTCTGGTCACACACCATCAGGACCATGAGGCGCGCAGTTCAGGACGGAAATATCTGCTCTACATCGTTGGAACCTCTATCGGGTTTGTATTACCGGCCATGCTCATCTCTTACAGCCTGGCTGGGACCCTTGATTTTTCAAGTCAGGGCTTCTTGGCCGGAACCGGATCAAAGACCTTGATAGGGATCCTTTGTTTTATGTTCATTTTCGGATTTGCCAAGGCAGCGATCATGCCGTTTCATTCATGGCTTCCGGCAGCCATGGTGGCACCCACGCCTGTGAGCGCCTTACTGCACGCAGTGGCTGTTGTGAAGGTGGGGGTATTTTGCGTTGCCAGGGTGTTGACAGGGGTCTTTGGCACAGACCTGTTGTTTTCGCTAAACTTGGGCGTGCCGATCATCTATATTGCATCTTTCACCATCATGGCCGGCTCGCTCATTGCCCTGTCTCAGGACAACCTTAAAAGGCTTCTCGCCTTTTCCACCATCGCCCAACTCTCCTATATTGTCCTGGGCATCGGGCTGCTATCTCCCAAGGGGATGACTGGTGGCATGCTCCATATTGCAATGCATGCCTTTGGCAAGATCACCCTGTTTTTCTGTGCCGGGGCAATCTTTGTAGCCACGGGTAAAAAGAACATCAGCGAGATGATAGGAATAGGCCGAAGGATGCCGGTGACCATGGCGGCCTTTTTTATAGGTTCGTTGAGTATTATAGGGATGCCCCCTTGTGGCGGCTTTATTAGCAAATGGTATCTGGTCCTGGGGACGCTCGAGGCCCATCAGATGCCGATCCTGTTTGTGCTGCTCACCAGTTCCCTGTTGAATGCCGCCTACTTCATGCCTTTTGTTTACAAGGCATTCTTCTGTAGGCCCGAAGATGCCATGTTTGAAAACAAGGTGCAAGAGGCCCCGGCTTTTTGCGTGGTGCCTTTGGTTATCACCGCGTTAATTTCCGTGATTCTGCTTTTTTATCCCCAGCCTTTTCTCAGGCTGGCCAGAATGATGGTGCAAAGTATAACCGGAGTATGAGTCATGACAGACGAGAGGACAGACGAAATAGAAGGCAAGATGGAACTTGGCCATGAGCCTGTTCCGCCTTTTCGGACAATTTTTTGGGTGGCTATCACCATAGGCGTTTTGTATCTGGGACTCATCTTTTTTAAGACGCTTTGAAAGGATCGTCAGTGGCGCTGTGATTATTGCTTAGGATATTGAGGTATTACCGTGAAACAAGAGAACAGCGAAGACAAAAAATATCTTTTTGATAAACCTGCAAGCATGAAGATACTGGCATGGTCTTTTTTGTTATCGCTCGTTCTTCTTCTTGCCCTTGAATTTTTTATTCACAAGCATACTCGTTTCCCCTCGGAAGAATGGCCTGAATTTTATTGTGTATTTGCCTTTGTCGGCTTTGTGGCACTTGTTCTTTCTGCAAAATATATCCTGCGGCCCCTTGTGAAGAGACGAGAGGATTACTATGACTGACGTCCTGCCGCCAGCGGCCATTTTTATCATCGGAGGACTACTGGTTCCTCTGATAAAAGGGAAATGGAAAAGCGCCTACATGTTGCTAATCCCGGTGGTAGGTTTCATAAACCTGATCAATATCCCTGAAGGAACTCATTGGGTTGTAGGGTTTATGGAATATGATCTTATCTTTGGTAAAGTGGACAGGCTGAGCCTCCTGTTCGGTTACATCTTCCATCTCATATCTTTCATAGCTATTCTCTATGCCATTCACGTAAAAGACGATGTGCAGAATGTGGCCGGGCTGGTTTATGCCGGCAGCGCCCTGGGGGTTGTCTTTGCCGGAGATCTTTTTTCTTTCTTTGTCTTCTGGGAGATGCTCACCGTAGCTTCCATATTTCTTATCTGGGCCCGCAGGACAAAGGCAGCTCAAGGCGCAGGATACAGATATCTTCTGGTTCATGCGGCCGGAGGCCTGTGCCTTCTGGCAGGCATCGTCCTGTATGTAAATCAGACAGGCTCTATTGAGTTCGGGTATATCGGACTGAATGGACTTGCCACCTTATTAATTTTCCTGGGTTTTGGCCTGAATTGCGCCTGGCCTCTTCTCCATCCATGGCTGACCGACGCCTATCCGGAGGCCACAATTACCGGGACCATATTCTTGAGCGCTTTTACTACAAAGTGTGCTGTTTACGCCCTGGCCAGGGCCTTTCCCGGTACCGAGGCCCTTATCTGGATCGGGGCGATTATGACCGCGTTCCCTATCTTCTATGCGGTCATTGAAAATAACCTCAGGCGGGTGCTTGCCTACAGCTTGATCAACCAGGTAGGATTCATGGTATGCGGAATCGGCATTGGGACACAAATGGCAATAAATGGCGCTGTTTCCCACGCCGTGAACGATATCCTTTTCAAGGCCCTGCTGTTCATGTCCATGGGCGCGGTGATGTATCGTAATGATAATAAAATCAACTGCACCGCCTTAGGTGGACTGTACCGGACCATGCCGCTCACCTGTATCTGTTGTATAATAGGGGCCGCATCCATCTCCGCCGTTCCGCTTTTCAGCGGTTTTGTCAGTAAGTCAATGGTCATGAGTGCGGCTGCTGACGGTCATATGCAGATTATATGGTTCATTCTGCTGTTTGCCTCTGTGGGTGTATTAGAGCATGCAGGTATCAAGATTCCGTTTTTTGCGTTTTTCGGACATGATTCCGGGCTGAGACCCAAGGAAGCACCCCTCCACATGCTTCTTGCCATGGGCATTGCGGCGTTCTTCTGCATCTTCAACGGGTCATTTCCCAGCTACCTGTATAGTCTTCTCCCATATCCGGTCGAGTATGTACCGTACACGGTTCCGCATGTGGTAGGTCAGACCCAGCTCATTTTCTTTGCCGCCCTTGCCTTCATACTTCTCACGCTCTCCGGCATGTCTCCCGCCGAGATGAGGGCTGTCAATGTTGATGCTGATTGGTTCTACCGCAAGGGTAGCGGTCTTTTTTACCGGGTCATGGATATTAGTATGAACGGATTGACCAGGGTCGCTGACAGGGTCATTGTGGGTGAGTTGACCGGATCTATCTGCCGCATATCCCAACGCTGGCCTGAGGTCCTCTGTCTTGGGGTTATGATTCCCCTGTGGAGTATCACCGGTGTAAAGGGAAAAGACCTCGAGGGTAAGATCGAAAGAACTCGAGCGGCCTTGCAAACACACACCTCACCCATAGGGATCAGTGCGGCTATAGCTACCATTTTTTTAGTGTTAATTTACCTGTTAATGTGATATAATCTTAAAAATGAAA